>JBNJEC010000043.1:0-9372 GCA_051745505.1 Bacillota bacterium | reverse complement strand
TAAAGGGCATCCTTAAGAAGGACGTCATCGACCTTGTTGACGGCGAGAATGACTGGTTTTTCCGCTTTGTAAAGCATGCGGGCAACCATGGAATCCTCTTCGGTCACGCCGACTTTTACGTCGACTGCAAAGATGATGACATCGGCTTCTTCTATGGCTATTTCTGTTTGGGCTTTTATGTCGTGTACAAAAGGGGCATCGTCAAAATCGATGCCCCCGGTGTCTACAATATTGAATGTACGCGTAAGCCACTCGGCGCGGGCATAGATTCTGTCACGGGTGAGACCGGGGGTCTCATCGGTGATGGAAAGCCTTTGGCCGATAATGCGGTTGAAGAGTGTGGATTTCCCTACGTTGGGTCGTCCCACGACAGCAACAGTTGGTATCATGGCAATCACCTACTATTTTTTCATGTTCTTGAATTTGTCCGCAAAGAGTTCACCAAGGGTCTGAGACTGGTCTTCCTTGTTTTCACTCTTGAGGTGTTTCTTGTATTCGTCACGGATTCTTTCCGCTTCATGTTGTTTTTTGGAAAGCACCATCTGCCAGTCCTTGCGAGAGAACTTGAGCACTTTCGCGTTGATGACGTCGCCTTCTTTGAGGGCGTCTTCGACATTTGCGATGTGTTCTTCACTGATTTCTCCGATTGGGAGGAATCCGTATACGCCGTTTACTTCTACAAGGGCGCCGTTTGATTGGAGCTTGGCAACTTCACCGGATACGACTTCGCCGACTTTGACGTCCACGTCGTCCCAAGGGTTGTATTCAAGATGTTTTTTGGACAGTTGCATACGACCTTTTTTAGGATCGATTGAAAGGATTTGCGCTTCGATTTCATCACCGACATTTACATTGCCTGCGAGGTTGAAGCGTGGATCCCATGAATAGTCGCTTTTGTTGATGATGCCGGCAACGTCTTTTTCCACTTCGACCAAGATGCCGAACTGCATTTTCTTGACGACTTTACCGGTGACTTTTTCACCGACTTTGTGTTCTTCTGCAAATTTTTCCCATGGTGTTTTTTGTAGGGCTTTTAGGGACAGTCCGCGTTTCTTGCCTTTGGCTTCGATGATTTTGACTTCAATCTCGTCGCCTTCTTTGAGCAAGTCGGATGGTTGTTTGATGCGGTGGTGTGACATTTCTGAAATATGAAGGAGGCCTTCAACCTGATCAAAACGAATGAATGCACCATAAGGCATGAGTTTTGACACTGTACCTTTTTTGATGTCACCGACGTTCAAGGTTTCAAGTTCCTTGTCTTTTTCGATTTTCTGTTGAGCTTTTTGTACAGCTCTGTGAGAAACAACGATTTTCTTGCGGCTGATTTCGATGATTTTCACCTGAAGGGTTTTTCCGACAAAATCCTTGAGGTTTTCAGTGTAGCCTTCCTGTACTTCGCGTGCCGGCATGAACATGTCGAAACCGAACGCTTTGACAATGAGACCGCCTTTATTGTGTTCTTTGACAACAGCGTCAAAGATTTCATCGTTTTCAAATTTCGTTTGAAGATTTTCGAAAATTTCTCTTTCTTCGAGTTCCAATCGTGATAATAGCACAACGCCCGCTTCATCGTCCTTTTTCTTGACGACGGCTTCGATTTCCTCGCCTTCCTTGACGACGTCCTTGGCGGACTGTACGTTTTGACGGGTCAAGTTGTCAAGATAGATGGTGCCTTCTGTGGAATAGCCGATGTCAACGATAACCTCGTCGTCCTTGACCTGGTAGACCGTACCTTTGACGGTTTGACCTTCCTGAATGTTCTTAAGATTAATTGAATCCATTTGAATCTTCCTCTCTGACTTTCACTTCGATGGTTTTAATGACTTCATCAATAGTCATGTTGGATGAATCAATGACTATGGCATCTGAAGCTGGTTTTAAGGGACTGATCGTCCTGTTTGAATCGAACTCGTCCCGTTTGATGATTTCCTGTTTTAGATCTTCCAGGGGAATGTGGATGCCGCGTTTCACGTTTTCCTTGAATCGCCTCTGTGCACGTGTGGTGACGTTGGCGGTCAGGAAAAATTTGAAGTCGGCGCCCGGGAGTACGTTGGTGCCTATATCCCTGCCGTCCATGACGACGTTCAGGTTGTCGGCAAGTCTTTTCTGGCGGTGTACGAGTATGTCGCGTACCGTTTTGTGCGACGACACCAGTGATACGTTGTTGGATACTTCTCTTGAACGGATTTCATCACCCAGTGGTTCTCCGTCCAGTGTCAAGGATCCTTTTATGTAATCAAATCGCGTCTCTGAAAGAAAGCCGAAAGCTTCTTCGTCTTCCAAGTCCACATTAAGTTTCATGGCTTTCCATGTGACAGCCCTATACATGGCGCCGGTATCCAGATAAGCAAAGCCTAAAT
Source organism: Bacillota bacterium (assembly GCA_051745505.1). Lineage (GTDB taxonomy): Bacteria > Bacillota_I > Bacilli_A > Izemoplasmatales > Izemoplasmataceae > M55B118. The sequence continues at coordinate 7,012 of JBNJEC010000043.1, read as the reverse complement.
GATCGGCGAGGCGTCTGGCGATGGTGCTTTTGCCTGCCCCTGCGGGTCCATCAATGGCGATTTGGATTGTTTCCATTCGACCACCCTCTTTACAATCAGTATCATTATATCATACTTGCAGTTTTTTCAATACCACCATTGTACGTTATTTAAGGTCTAATTTCAAAGAATACCTGCATTAAAAAAGCGTTTACGTTTGACCTTGATAATGAAAGCGTTTTTTGATATACTTTATATAATTATTCTTAGACTGTCTTTCTACGGAAGGACAAATATTACACGGAGGTAATTATGACACAACTTATTTTGTTGGCACTGGCGTTTGGCATTATGGCCATGCTCTACGCTGCAGTGCTTTTTTACAAAATCAAGAAAATTGAAAAAGGCAACCCCAAAGTCATTGAGATTTCAGGCTACATCAGAGAAGGGGCCATGGCGTATCTCTCAAGACAGTACAAAATCATGGCTATTTTCGTATTCGTGCTCTTTTTTGTCATCGGCTTCGCCATAGGCTTTGACACAGCTGGGGCATTCGCATTTGGTTCAATCCTCTCAGCAGGCGCAGGCTACCTCGGCATGCGCGGAGCGGTTGCAGCCAACTCGCGTACGGCCACAAGTGCTGAAAAAGAAGGCATCAACAAAGCCCTCGACGTCGCGTTCAGTGGTGGAGCGGTCATGGGTATGGCCGTAGTCGGCCTTGGCCTTTCAGGCATGATCATCTACTATCTGATTGGCACCTATCTTTTTAATCTTGAACTTGAAGCCATGGTATCCGTATTGAGTGGATTCGGTCTTGGGGCTTCTTCCATCGCACTCTTCGGACGCGTAGGCGGGGGCATTTACACAAAAGCCGCAGATGTTGGCGCGGACCTCGTTGGGAAAATCGAAGCGGGCATTCCTGAAGACGATCCGAGAAACCCAGCCGTCATCGCCGATAACGTCGGCGACAACGTCGGTGACGTTGCCGGCATGGGGGCGGACTTGTTTGAATCCTATGTAGGAAGTATCCTTGCAGCCATGACACTTGGTGTCTTCCTTGAAGGCAGTGGCGGCGAAATATTCGCCATCGAAGGCGCGGTATTCCCACTACTGCTCGCGGCTGTAGGGATCATTTCAGCCATCTTCGGTACGTTCACAATCCGCACCAAGGAAGCAAGCGAACCCCACACCGTACTCAAAAAGGGAACGTACGTGGCAGGCGCTATTTTCTTGATGTTCTCACTCGGCCTTACCTGGTATTATGTATCACAAGGGTATTTCGAAAACTACGGGCCTTTTTTGGCCATCATCGCAGGGCTCGCAGTCGGTATTATCATCGGGTTCATCACGGAAGTCTACACCTCCAGTGATTACAGAAAAGTCAAAGGCATTGCCAAGCAAAGTGAAACCGGACACGCCACCAACATCATCGGTGGGCTTTCAATCGGCATGGAATCGACCGCAATCCCGATTTTGCTCATCAGTGGGGTCATCGTGATCGCTTACCATGTGGCAGGGCTTTACGGTATTGCACTCAGTGCAGTCGGCATGCTTTCAACTGCGGGCATGACCATTGCGATTGACGCTTATGGTCCAATTGCGGACAATGCGGGTGGCATTGCCGAGATGACGGGCATGGACAAGCGTGTACGCGTGATTACGGACAAGCTTGACAGTGTTGGAAATACTACCGCAGCCATTGGAAAAGGATTCGCGATTTCCAGTGCGGCGCTTACGTCTTTGTCACTCTTTAGCGCATTTGTCAAAGCCGCAGGCGTTACAGCCATTGACATCACTTCACCAAACGTCATTGTCGGCATCCTGATTGGCGCGATGCTTCCATTCCTCTTCAGCTCGCTCACCATGAGCAGCGTAGGAAGAGCGGCATCAAAAATGATTGACGAAGTCAGACGCCAGTTCAGAGAAATGCCCGGTATCATGGACAAGACAGAAAAGCCTGATTACGCGAAATGCGTGGATATCTCCACTACCGCCGCCCTCAAGGAAATGGTGCTACCGGGCCTCCTAGCAGTCAGTGCCCCACTCATCATCGGATTTTTGCTTGGGGCTGAAGCCTTGGGCGGTCTTTTAGCAGGCGCGCTTGCAAGCGGCATCAGCATGGCCATCTTCATGGCCAACAGTGGCGGCGCCTGGGATAACGCGAAAAAATTCATCGAAGAGGGCAACCACGGCAACAAAGGCGGTTTCGCTCACAAGGCAAGTGTCACAGGCGATACCGTCGGCGATCCTTTCAAGGATACGAGCGGACCTTCCATCAACATCCTTATCAAGCTCATGACAATCATCAGCCTCGTATTCGCCGCTCTCTTTGGAACCGGTATCCTGTAGTAAACAACAAAAAACGAAGTGTCCTATGAAGGCACTTCGTTTTTTTGTTGGATGGGTTTTTGTTTTTTCGGATGTTTTTTGCGGTACGCTTTGTAGGCATCGTAGCTTACGATTGCGAGTTTGATGAAGAAAAGCGCTACAAGTACATACCCGGCAATATCCTGCACAACGACACTTCCAGCTTGTGTAATGGTTGTGGAAAGCGGATTTGATGAAACCATGCTCTCATTCGCTGTTTCAAGAGAAGCGAGTTGCGATAAAAAAGAGAACTTTCCAACAAGCACAAGGCCAAGCCCGTAAATAAGCGTCAGTGGTTTGGGTTTAATGAGCACAAGCCCAATGAGCAGGGCCACATAAAGAATTGTAAGGATTGGAATGTAGGTGAACGTCTCACCAGTTGAGGCCACCTCGAAATTGAAAGTGACAAGATTTCTGGTGACTGACACGGATTCTCCTTCGAGACCTCGAAGGGGAAAGTTCAAAGTAAAGACAAGATGTAAAAGTGAAAGAATGCTTATGACAAGCAAATCTTTTTGGAATGAATTCCATCGTCTCATGGAAAAACCTCTTCCTATAAATGGTTTACTAGATGTCTTTTATTTATGCACTTGCATTTTATCATGCATCAAGCGCACGAACAAAGGAAAAATAATAGTAAGCGTTTTTCAAGGATGTTTCAACTCTTGTGAAAAAGAGCCACGCAATAGGAATGCATGGCTTGAAAACGTTTTATTTTTTTGGCTTTTTGTTTTGTCTTTCCTTGATGAGAAGGCGCAGTTTTTTGACTTCGTGAGGCGTGAGTCGTCTGTAGCTGCCTTTTTTGAGGCCTTCAAGGGTGAGAATCGCAAAACGGACGCGTTTTAGTTTTTGAACGGGATGCCCCACCGCTTCGAATACGCGTTTGACGTGGTGGTATTTTCCTTCTGTGACGATAAACGTGAGTTTGGTCTTCTCTTTTTGCGTATCGTAGCTCACGTCGTGAATCTTCGCACGTTTGGTCTTTTCGCCATCGATGCGTATGCCTTGTGAAATTTTTCTCGATGTCTCTTTTCTCAGAAGGCCTTGGACCGTGACTTCATATACTTTTTCAATATGATTGCTTGGATGGGTGAGTTGATTGGTGAGTTCCCCGTCGTTGGTAAGCAGGAGCGCACCGGACGTATCGTAATCAAGACGGCCCACAGGGTAGATGCGGGCATTGGTCTTGATGAAATCAAGGACTGTTTTTCTGCCCTTTTCATCATCGGTGGTGCTTACGCAGCCTTCGGGTTTGTAAAAGAGAAAGTATTCCTTTTCCTCGTACACAATCGTACGCCCGTCCACGGTAATCGTGTCGGTTTTGGAGGCCTTGGTTCCGAGTGTCTTGACGACATTCCCGTTTTTCTTGACTCTGCCCTCTTCAATAAGGGTTTCGGCTTTTCTTCTTGAACAAAGGCCGCTTTGTGCGATCAGTTTCTGAATGCGATCCATAAATTACTCCTAGTTTGTTTTGTCTTCAGTGGTGTCTTCACTGTCATCCTCTTCGTCGCTTACTTCCTCGACATAAAGATGAATGTATTTGATGCGTCTTTCCTTGATTTCCTTGACGATGAACGTAAGGTCAAATTCAGGAGACGGCGTATCGGCGTCAAAATTCACGATGGTTTGTCTGAGCGTATAGGTCATATCGACTTCCGGGACTTCTTCGAATTGTTCGAAGAGCCAGCTGCCCAGGTTTTTCTCAGCCGCATCCGGCGTATCGCCAAGAGCGAGCTGATCGAAGAGATCTCCAAGTTCGATATCGGCGTTGACGCCGTATTCACTATCAGAGATTTGTTTCAGGAACTCATCATCGATATCATCATGCTCGTCGTATATTTCGCCGACCAACTCTTCAAGCGCGTCTTCCATGGTCGCGATGCCGCTTGTGCCGCCAAACTCGTCACTGACGATGGCCAGATGCGAGTTTTCTCTTTGCAGGGTTTCAATCAAGGTGTCGGCGCGCATGGATTTGGAGACGAACACCGGTGGGTTCATGATGTCCTTGATGATGATTTCGTTGCCTTTGATGATGTTGGTGAAGAAATCACGCTCCGTAAGGATACCGATGACGTGGTCTCTGTCCTTTTCATAGACGGGCAGGCGTGAGAGCTGATTGTCAAAGAATTTTTGCTGGATGTTTTCAATCGGTTCATCGACTTCGACACTGATCATGTCCACACGAGGGGTCATGATTTCATAGACTTTCTTCTCTCCAAGGTCAAGGACGCTTTGAAGCATTTCCGCTTCGTCCTCGTCGATGGAGCCTTCTTCTTCCATCGTGTCAATGATGGTTTCAAGTTCGTCTTCGCTGACGCTGATGGTCACGCGATTGTCCTGTTTAAGGAAAAGTTTCCTGATTTTCATGAATACCCATGTGATTGGGAAGAGTATGCGCATGAAAAAATAAAGCGGAGTGCTAAGACGCAGAGACGTCGAATCCGCATGCATTTTACCGAAACTTTTCGGAATGATTTCACCGAACACAAGGATAATGGCGGTCATGACACCCGTGTTGAACAGGGTTACGAGAAGTTCACTGTCTGTGAATATCTGTGAAAAAATGCTTGCCGAAATCGTTGCGAGCGCAACGTTGACAAGGTTGTTGCCTACCAAAATCGTGGTCAGGGTAAAGTCAAATTTTGAATGGATCCAAAAAGCGCGCTTCGCGCCTTTTCTGTGTTCTTCGACAAACTTTTTGAGACGGATCGGATTCAGGCTTGAAAATACGGTTTCACTCATAGAGAAAAAGCCTGAAAAGAATAGAAGAAAAACTAAAACTATGATGCTTGTGGGGGCGATATCACTAACCGCCAGTATCGAATCGGATAAGTCCAATTATGGGTCACTCCTCGTAGGTTCATTTATAGTATGGTGGTGTTTTATTTACGCTTTTGCGGTGTATTTTCCGGTTCTCGTATCCACGACGATTTGTTCGCCTTCGTCGATGAACAGAGGCACTTGAAGCAAATACCCTGTTTCAAGGGTTGCGTCCTTGGTTGCGGATGTTGCGGTGTTGCCTTTGACGCCTGGGACGGATTCAGTGACTTTGAGCGTTACTTTTTCAGGAAGCTCGACACCAAGCATTTCGTTGCCGTAGAAGGTGACGTTTACGACAAGCCCTTCTTTTAGGAAGTTGCTTTCGTATTCAATCTGGTCTTCAGGCAGTTCGATTTGTTCGTAGGTGTCGGTATTCATGAAGACATAACGGTCTCCGTCTTTGTAGATATATTGCATGGCGTGCTTTTCAATCATGGCCGTTTCGACTTTTTCACCCGCGCGCCAGGTTTTTTCGGTGATGTTTCCATTACGCAGATTGCGAAGTTTGCTTCTGACAAACGCAGGGCCTTTGCCCGGTTTCACGTGTTGAAACTCCATGACCTGATAAAGGTTGTCGTTGTGTTTGATCGTGAGGCCTGTTTTGAAATCATTGGTTGTAATCATGCTATCTCTCCTAATAAATCGTTGGTTGGTCTATAAAACATACCCATTATACACCATATCAGCCTTTCTTTTCAAACCATGACGGTTCTTTTAATTCATTGAATCCGTGTATGGCCGTTGTAAAGGTGAAACGCGCACGCTGTCGGCGTACGCCCTGGGTGATTTCAAGGGACGCGGTGGTGGCTTCTTTCTGTGTTTTGAAGGTGGCTTCCTGAATTTCTGAGCGGTTCGCGATTTTCTTGAGATCGGCGAGTGTAGTCCCTACGAGTTCCACGTCTTTTGTCTTGTCCTTGTGGATGTTGAAAAGCTCGATATGGGTCACGTCCTGCATGAGAAGCATGGCTTCATCGGTTTTCATGGCCGTTCTTTTTGTATTGGCGGGGTGGTTGAGCTTTATGTCCATGTGTGAAAGTTCAAGCAACAGATGTTTTTTGTCCACGATTCTGATGCGGTTTATCTGAACGTTGTAAAGCAACATGGCATCGAGTTCATCAATCGTGACGTGATAGTAATCATCTTCGAACCGCTCTAGCAGGGTCTGACTTTGCGGATCGATTGAAGGGGTCAATTCCTGAACGGAGATACGGTTGTTCTCGACAAAGACCTTGTGGGGCCGCTTGCGTTCTCCGAAGAAGCCCATGTGGTTGAAAATGGTCTTGAGCGCTTCAAGCTGGGTATCGTAGTCTGGAAACTTGATGACGGTACGGCCTTTTCTGGTTTTGATTTTCAAATGGTTCTTTCTTGTCTGTTTAACCTTGAGAACATCCTTGTAAGGATAGAGTTTGAACCGTCTGAACATGTTTTGTGTGGCAAAAGCATCCGTCGTGACGACGACTTTGCCTGTCGTTTTCGCGTTGATGTAAAGAAGCGGAAACAACAAGGTGACTATCGCGATGTAGCCGACGATTTCCAAAGTCAGGAAATAAGGATTGACAATGTCGAACATCGACAATATGTAATAAACCAGCGTCAAAACAAAAAGTGCCATGAGAAGATAGGCCTTTTTTGCAATTTTGCCCTTTTTCGGATACACGATGTACTCTGAGAGAGGGCGGTGTGTGGTTTTCATGTAAAGTTTGAACAGTTGTTTCATACTCATCGCCTCAAATCATGGGTTTGGCCCTTAATAAAATAAAATCCTCCAGAATAAAGATAAGCTCGCAAAAGGACAAAGTTGTCAATGCGGCACCAATCCCTAAACCAAGAAGATAAGGGGTGCTAT
>JBNJEC010000042.1:0-9473 GCA_051745505.1 Bacillota bacterium | reverse complement strand
TTCAGGATTTCTGTGATCGTTTATGAATGTCTTGAGCGCATTTTCAGTATATGTGTCGTACCCGTCTTTTGGTTCACAGAACAAGTAGATGGGACTGTCCCTTGAGAGAATGAAGGAAAGCTGGAGTTTTTTCTTGTTTGCCAAGGAGAGGGTGTTGACTCTGGCGTTTCTTCCAATGGAGAGATCCCGGAGATATTCATCGAACGCCAAGGCGTTGAAATCATCAAAGAGGTCGGCATAAATATCGGCAAGCTGATCAATTTTATAATGGCTTTCAAACATGAAAGTATCCCCGAGGTAGGCAATGATTGCCTTTGAGGCATGCGACCATTTCTGATTGTCCACATAAATCGAGCCTTCGTATTGTTTGTCCATCCCGGCGATGGTTTTCATAAGCAGGGTTTTCCCGCTTTGTGCATCCCCGATGATGCCGATGGTTTTGCCATAGGAAAAAGTGAGATTAACATCCTGCAGAGTCTTAATGGAGAGTTTGAATTTGAAGAGATGTTTCACTTCAATTGCTGTTTCCATAGAATCAGTCTCCTAACCAGGTTAAAGAAAAAGCCATAACCAAAAAGGTCAGGCTTTAAACGAACTCCACAACACCGAAGATGGCCAGAATCAATACGAGAATCATGGGTCTTATGAGGATTCTTCTGAATGTGCGCCCGGGTTTGATGGCGGGGTGAATTTTTTTGCTGCGGGTCTGGATGATGCTGTAGACAACGAGTAGAGTGAAAAATACTGTCAGGATAAAAAGCGATTGGATGACCGGGGCTGAGAAAACAAGCAACGAATCACCGGTCGTTATCATGTTTGCGAGCGGATCAAAGCCATTCAGACTCTCATGCAGTGGCGCAAGAATCTCTAGATAGTAGCGCAAAAACAAAATGAAGAGAATCATCACGAACAAAGGAATTCCCAATTTAGCGACTGATGGTTTATCCAGTGTTTCGTCTTTTTGCAGCTTTCTTTGCAGGCGATCGGTTCTATAGAAAACCCACTCTCTGATGATAAGCGTCACAAGCATGAGAAAGATGCTCAGAAGCAAGGGAATTTCCACGAGGAAATAATGAACCAGTTGATCTTCAATCGGAAACAGTGTGATGTTTCCGTTGATTGACATGAGCACCATGATGATCATGAGAACACTGATGCCGACGATGAAATGGGAAAAGCCGTACCAGGTCCGGTAATTGCCTTTGATTCTCAGGATTTTCTTCTTGAGTTCCTCGTTTCTGAGTGATTCCTTGGAGTTTTCATAGGCGTTTTTCACGTTGTTCACAAAGGTTTCATAGTGCTTTGATTTTTCGAGTTTCTTGAAACACTTGTGTTTCATCATGCGTTTGATTTTCGATACGTTCTTGGGGTTCTTGAGAAAGGTCTTGAAGGCCTCGTCATCCTTGATTCTGAACCGGCACAGAAGTGAGTAATACGTCGCTTCGTCCCTGTATTCCTTGCCGAGGTTCTTGAGTTTCTTGATGTATTTGAAGGTCTTTTTGAAGCGTCTGCGGGTTCTCAGATTGTCGATGGTGTTGATGATGCGACGGTATTTCTTTGAGTTCTTCCGCATTTTGGCGATGTTTTTCTCCCCGATGCGCTCTCTGAAATCGTCGTAGGTTTTCTCGTAGCTTCTCAGGGTTTCGTCGCTTATCAGTTTCATCATCTGCTGGTAGTCTTCGCTTTTGATGACTCTTTCCATCCAAAGAAGAGAATCCTTGTCGGTTAAATAGGCTTTGAAGGTCTCTACGCTACGGATTTTCTTTTTGAATAGGAAATGTTTGAAACGCGCCAGGTCGTTGGTTTCCTGATACAAAAGAATGGTCCAAAGTGTCTTGATGGCGTCACTTTGTTCTATGGTGACGGTCTCTACGAATTCATCAATTCTGTCTTGGACGATGTGCACCATGTCCTGAAACTTTTTCTGGTCTTCGGCAAATTTTTTCGCCATGGAGAAGTTCTTTGATTCTATCACTTCGATGACGCTTTCAAGGTCTGCGGCATTGCTCAGAAAGTCGATGAAATCGTTCGAGCTCTTGAATTTGTGTTCAGCAAGAAACTTGAGATACCAGGCTTCGGAGGTTTCCACATCCATATCGAGGACGTGTTCAATGGATTCAAGCGCTTGGCGGGTATCGTTGTGTGAAAGACTGAGCTGTGCCCGTTTTAACAGGTTGTCTATTTTCGTGGTTGCGGGATCCTTGTCTTTCTTGGTCTCTTTTTTTTCTTTCGTTTTCTTGACCTTGATCTCCTGCATGAGATTGAAAAAACGGTCCTTGAGCTCACCGAAAGCCATCTTCACATCGTCGGAAGCGTCAATCCACTTGTGACCGTCAAAGAAATGCTTGAAAAGGGACGTGTGTTCGGCCTTGTCGATTTTGAATTCCATTTTTGGCTTGTCCATTTTCTCAGCGATTTCGAGTTCTCTTTGCACGTCTTTGGAAAGCATGGCGTCATTTGAAGAAACTACGAGAAACACCTTGCAGTTTTCAATGGCCGCATTGATGTTCTTCCAGTAGTTTTCATTATCATTGGGTCTTAAGTTTCGATAGCTGATCCAGCAGGAGTAGCCATCTTTTTCAAGGGTCTTCACAATCGCTTCGGCTTCACGGCGGTTTCTGCTTCTGTGACAGATGAAGGCGTCTCTTGGAATCAGGGAATAGTTGTCTTCGAGTTTTCGCTTGTAGTTGAAGTACTGTTCGTATTTCTCGGATCTTTCTGGTGCGTGATGACTTAAAAAGCGCTTGATGGGCGTGTAGTCGCTGAGATCGCTTTGTTCGATGATATGCGAGACCACTTCGTCCATGTCCTCTTCGGTCGCTTCGAAGTCGGTCTTGTTGTAAAAACGCTCCAAGGCTTTTGGAGAGTGGGCTTTTTTGGAGGCGAAGGCAAAGTAGTACTGCGCTTTGAAATCATTGGGGATGATCTGAAGGATCCCCTTTGCCTGGGTGCGCATGGTTTCAAAGTCGGCGTTTTCAATCGCCTGGTTCAAAAGAATCCGAAAATTCTTGAGATCCTTCGTCTTGTCTATTTCGATTTTATCAAGGTCCATCGCATGGGAAACAAGGTACGTGTTTCCACACGCTTCACAGACACCTTTTTTACTGCTTAAGTCGACATCGACGTTTGCGCCGCATGTCGTGCAGACTGCTCTTTTGAGATTCATAAACACACATCCTAGAGTCGTGATTAAAAGTTAGGTGATGAAGATTGAGATGTACATGGCAAACATGACGAATGTCGGAAGGACGAACAAGATGGAATAGGATTCGTAGTCTTCGTTTTTGAATAGTGCGACAAGCCCCATAATCAAAATGGTGCCGCCAATGTAAAACGGCAAAATCAAATATACGTCTTTGAGGGCGTCACCGCCATAGGTGAAGGCCCCAAAAAGAAGATAGATAGCGCCTATGATGCTTGCACCGACTATGAAAAACGAGGCAAGGCCTCTTGGAAGGTAGTCCCTGATGTCGAGACCGACTTCCTTCGCACGTTGAATCATTTCGTAAATCAATACGAGGGCGAGACTTCCAAGCAGTGCGTATTTTGATTCGAGCGCAAGGTTCGTGGCTTTCAAGTCAAGATGCAACAGATCAACGAGTCTGTAAAGAAGCACGATGAGTCCGCTCACAATAAGGATATCAAAGATGAAACGCGCGGTCTTGCTTTGTTTGAAAAGCGGAACCTTATAAAGAATGAACCGTATGCTATTCACAAACGCAATCAGGGTTATGAAGTAGATGGTCAGTTCCCTTGAATCGTATGTGACGAGTGCAAGTGTAATCATGACATGCATCACAACCACGTAAAACTGAATGTAGATCTTGCCTATCAGTTCAAATTTAAGCAGTTGTGACAAAAGCTCGACAATCAGGAATATCGAGATGACCAGAAAGACCGTATCGCTTATGCTAGGAAGACTTGGTATCGAAAAAGGCATCCAGATCATCCTTCTTGACAGATTTTAGATTGCCTTCGACATGCGTCTGCGCTTCAGGCATGAGTCTTTCAAGGTAGGCGACGGTGTCTTTCATGGTGATGGTTTCACTGGTGGGTTTCTTTTTGCGTTTGCTCTTGGGCAGGGTTTCGTTGATGGATTCCAGGGTGCTAAGAAGCTTTCTATGCATCGCCTGATCATCGAGACTCTCCACCATGGAAGAGACGGTACGCTCCACATCATAGAGTTTGTCCAGTCTTTGCTCGATGACATCCATCGAAGCGAGGGCGGCCTGCGCTTTTGGGTAGTTGTTTTCCTTCTTTGCTTCAAAGGCTTTTTTCTGTTCCGTTTTCAGTTTTTCACTGAGCGTCCTGATGGTTGAACGTATGGTTTTGATGTGCCGGTTGAGCTTGCCTTCAGTCATGAGTTTTTCCTGAAGTGAAGGCTGTTTTTTCTTTTTGAAAAGTCCCATGTGTAATCCCCCCTATGATTCGTTCATGGACTGATACTGGCTGACCAGATCATCGTCCACGTCTTCTTCATTGTCAAAAGCCATGCGTTGTGCGGGTTCTATGATGGAATGAAGTTCATTCAGTTCCTCTTTCATGTTGGAGAGTGCTTCGGTGAGTTCGGTGGTATCGTTCATGAGATCGAGGCTATCAGGTTTCTTGTGCACACGCTTGATTAGTTTTCTGATTGAGCCTTCCTCTTTCAAGTTATTGTGGTAGGCTTCGTTAATGGCGAGCTGTTCGAACATCTGCGCGAAGTTTTCCATGATGGCGTGGTTTTTCCTGAGTGTATTCAAGTGGCTTTTAAGCGCCGTGATGGTTTGATGGTTTTCTTTGATTTTACCGGCAGCGTTGGTGTATTCGACACTTTGTTTGGACAAACCGCCAAGCGTGTTTGCGAGCGTCTTGTTCTCTTTTTCGTAATAAAGCATTTCGTCTTCCTTTTGCTTCATTTCGCTTTTGAGTTTGGCCGCCTTCAGTTTGAAAGTCTTTGCCACATCCTTGATTTGGCTTCCCAGTTCTGAGGCAGTGTCTTCATAGGCTGGCTTGTAAGGGGTATAAAGTGTATTGTGAAAATCGCGGAGAAAGCCGAGTATGGATTTTATGCGGTCATTGTAAGTGTGTTTTTTATCCCCGTGTTTCATAGCCTCTTTTAAGACCAGTAAGTCGTCATAACATTCAAGCAGGGAATCAAGGGCCTTTTCCTTGGAGGTGACCTGCTTGTTTTCTTCGTGTTCTCTTATGAGGTCATCATACTTCTTCATGGTGGAATCCGGTACATCACTCATGAAGGGTCTTAAGTCCTTGAGGGCTTCTATGACTTCAGGCATGAAATTTTGAAACTTCTGTTTGATGTTTCTGCCTTTGATCATCTTTTTGCGTCTTTTGAGCGCACGCGCTCTTGAGAGTTCTCCTTTGACAAACATAAACTCATCCTTCCTGGTTCATTATTGGTTGGTGTTGATGGCTTCAATCAAAAAATCATCGACTCGTATGCCGTAATCGTCCAAATAGGTGTCCAGTGATTCCAAGACGTCCTTTTTGAGCCGTGCGTTCAGCGTAGGGTCGTCGGGGTCGATGGGGCCATAGATGTCAAGGGTTGCTTTGATGATGTCGGTGATTTTGTCAATGACCATGTTTTTAAGAGCGTCCGGTGTGAAATCCTCATCCGTGTTCATCTTCTTGTTGATGTAGCGAAGCGGATTGGCGAGTTGAAAGGTAAGCGTTCCAAAGGCGCCAAGAGTTTTGTCCTCGCCTTCCTTGGTTTTGAAAGGAATTCTTGAACGGGTTCCCCACTTGGTCGTCTGGACCAGATCGCTTTTTTTTGCATAAAAAACAGCATGCACATTCCGGTCGAGTTTATATTGATGGACGTTGCGAATGATTTCACTCGTACCATCCGCTTCAATCAATATAACTTCGTACCCTTTTGGAATTGTGATCATGCTTTTCTTTTTGAACGGCCCACCGCTTGCCTGTTCTATCATCTTGTTGGTCTGTTCACTTAATTCAATGGTGTTTTTTCTTCCGAACATTATAATCCCCTCCAGTACAATCTTGAACTTATCCCCTACTATATACTTTACTTTAAAACGTGGAAAAAGTAAAGATTGCCCGCAAGGATTAAAGGAAAAGGACAGGGTTTCATCAGTGATTAACATCGGATGTTTAATTTTTGTAAAACGAACGTATCTTGAACGCAGTATAGAGTAAAATGATGCCCGCAAGCTCGAAATAAAGAATAATGAATTCAGTCATGCTGAACACGTTCGTGGATTCTACAATCCCCATTACTATGAAAAACGTCCCAAGCATGGCATAAGGCATGAACGGTGTTTTCTTGTATGCAAACCGCTTTTTAGGCATTCGTTTGTTTTTGAGGGCTTTATTGATGATCCATTCGCGCCCTTTGTAATGCTCAAAGGCAAAGAATGAAAGCAACATTCCAAGCAGTATTTGTGAAAGAAAACTCTCACCGCCCATCATCTAGTTTACTAGATAATAAAGGGTAATCAGGTTTTTCCAGCATTGGTCTGAATAATTTTTTGACAAATATGCTATTGAAAACAATAAATGATAATTATATTATTGTTATAAAGGAAGTGATTATATGGGATCAATACTGGATGCTCTTGGACAGAGTTACCGTATCACGAAAGACGCACTTAATTACATTTTTTCACACCCGAAAATGCTCGTACCGACATTTTTGATCAAAGTACTTTATGTCGCTGGGTATTTTGCCATTCTTTTATTCACACCACTAAGAGAGATGGTACTCGGAGAAGCAGGACTTTCCCTATTGGAAATGCTTCTAATTCTTTATTTAACCATAGTCTATTTCAGATTCTTTGAAGGCCTCATAGCTCTTGTGACCCTTCATCTTGTCAAACAACAATCAGAAGAACACACAATGAGTCTTTTAAAAGCCTTGGGAGGGACGCTTGGCCAATCTCTTTTGAGGGCGTTCCCAATTATTTTGTTTTGGGCGTTCATTGAATTTTTTATCGCTGTGGTTTTTGCATTCATCAAAGCGGCCTTACGAGGCAAGGATGGCAACAGCAATCCACTGCTTGAGGGAACCGCGAACAGAACACAGCGTTTTCTCAACAACATGCTTGATAGGGTTAGCATGCTTTCTTTTCCCGTCATCATCTGGGACAAGAAAGGGACACTCACAGCTATCAAGGAGAGTATGGCAATTTTCAAAAGCAAGGTCGGTGTTGTACTCGGTGGTGCGATAATTGGTAGACTTTTTTATCTTCTTATGGCCGTACCTGCAGCGATTGTGTTTTTCGCGGCCGATTATTTCGGCGTTGTGAGCGGACCATTGCTTATAGGGATTGTAGTCTATGCCTTAGTCATCTGGAGCATCAAATACCTTATTGAAGTACTTTTTACCACCAAGATTTATCTATGGCACCGTGCTTGGAGCAACGCCCGAATTGAAGCGTACAGAAAAGGGGAAACAGAACCAAACCTTGAAGACATCCCACAACCGAATCTTTTGAGCGGATATTCCAGTGTGTTTCTTGATGTGAAGTTCAATAAAGATTCAGGTCCTGAACCAATGAGCCAATACTAATTGATTTTACCAGCAGGGAAATTTTGTTTCCCTGCTTTTTTATTTTATAATGGGATGTGAAAGGAGCTTGTATGGATACACAAAAAGAGACTTTGTCCCATGCATTTCCCCCGGTGATAGACGAGAAGAGTCAGATACTCATACTCGGAAGTTTCCCATCGGTTAAATCAAGGGAAGACGCATTTTATTACATGCATCCTCAGAACCGTTTCTGGCCACTTATGGCGAAACTTTTCAAGGACGATGCCTTTTTGGATGCGTCAATCGATGTTAAAAAAGAAACTCTTAAAAGACATCATGTCGCACTTTATGACGCGATAGAACGCTGCACCCTAAAGGGTTCCAAGGATTCCACGATTGAAAACGCGGTGCCTACCGATGTAAAAAAACTCATTCAAGGCACCAATGTCCACACCATCGCTTTGAACGGAAAAAAGGCGGAAGAACTTTTCAAAAAACACAATAAAACACTTTTGCACATGAGTGTGACCTTGCCTTCCACTTCACCTGCAAACGCGCAGTATGACATGGACAGGCTCATGGACCACTGGAATAAAATACTAAGAAATTACAAGGAGTGATTGCATGGTACGTTTCGGCGTTATCGGCGCAGGCAACATTGCACACAAGTTCAGCGAAGCCTTGAACGGAATGAACGGGTATTTGAGAGCCATCGCTTCAAGCAAAATTGAAAAAGCTCAGAAGTTTCAAAGGGATTATGGTTACGAACATGCTTATGAGGGTTACGACGCCCTTTTCAAAGATGAAGGTGTGGATTGTGTCTACATCGCAACCCCGCACGCATTTCATTACGAACAGATGCTACAAGCGATAGCGCACGGGAAGCATGTGCTTTGTGAAAAAAGTTTCACACTGAATGAAGCGCAGGCCAAACGCGTCTATGAAGAAGCCAAAAAGAAAGGTGTATTCGTGATGGAAGCCATGTGGACCCGTTTCTTGCCGGTATTGTCAGAAGTGCTTGAAGTGGTGGAAAAAGGCGGCATTGGCGCCCTTGAAAAGATTGAAGCGAACTTCACGTTTGATGTCCCAATCAAGGAAGACAACAGGCTTTTCAACAAATCACTTGGTGGCGGCGCGCTTCTGGATATCGGTATCTACCCGATTACCCTTGTCAATATGCTCATGGGCGAACCGAAATCATTTGAAACAACTGTTGAAAAACACAATACAGGTGTGGATATCGAGCACTCCATCACCTATTTTTATGAAGGCGTGACCGCCTATATGCATTCGTCTTTCAAAGACGATTCAACCCCAAAAGCGATGATACAGGGAACGAATGGAAAAATCGAAATGGATTATTTCTGGGAAGCGGAAAAAGCTTACGTATATAATAAGGACGGATTTCTGGTGCGGACTATCCACCATCCCCATCCAATCAACGGCTTCGAGTATGAAATCAGCGAAGTCATTCACGCAATTGAATCGGGCAAACTTGAAAGCAATATAGTCCCTCATAAAACCACGCTATCCATTCTCAGGCAAATGGACGCTATCAGGAAAGTGTGGAATCTTGAATTTCCAGGTGAATAAAAAAAATTGCATTTACGGTTTTCAAAAACGGATGTGAATGTTACCATGTGCCAAAATGCTATAAGGAGTTTTATCTATGTTTAAAAAGTTTTTGGCACTGCCTTTCTTGATGCTCGTCCTTGTTGTAGGCCTAGCCGCGTGCAATAGTGACGAAGATCAAGAAGATAATGAAGACAGTGGTGACAATACTAGTGAGATTGCGCCAGACGAAGTCGTTGCAACCGTCAATGATGAAGAAATCCTCGCAGAAGAATGGCTCATGCTCTCAGATTCCATCGCGAGCCAGCAGATGATGCAGCTTCAGCAATCAGGCATCGACCCCGAAAGTGAAGAAGCACAGCAGTACATTGAACAAATCGAACAAGGGGCAGAAGACCAGGCCCTTGAA
>JBNJEC010000041.1:0-9731 GCA_051745505.1 Bacillota bacterium | reverse complement strand
TGTAGCGGCCGAATTGTTTGTGGGGATAGCCTTTAGTCAAGAAATCATCGAAGGCGGTTTCATCAGGAATATTGACCTGTTCCAGGACACGGAGTTTGAGTTTATCTTCTCTGGAAAGTCTTTTAAAAACATTCAAAACGCGTTCGTAATGGACGCTCACGACACCGAAGTCGTCACTCCCTACGGAAGTAATGCCGTGTTTTAGAAGATGGTCCTGTCCTTTTAGAATCATGGCTTTCAAAGCGGTGTCGTCTTCAGGTTCAAGCGCCATCAGAAAAGAGCGGGCGGATTCGGCGAATTTGCCTTTTTCAAGATCATAGTGCGCCTTGTTTTCCGGGTAGGCACCATTCAGTTCAAGAGCCATCTCGATGGCTTTTGAGTTGGCGATCATCACATGTGAACAGAAACGGTAAAGAAGAACGGGCACTTCTTTTGAAACCTTGTCGAGATCCGCTTTTGTGGGGGCTCTTCTTTCTTCAAACTGGGTTTCCTTGTAGCCACGTCCGATGATGGGGGGTTGGTTTGAAACTTTCAGGCTATCTATCATGGATTCAATCGATGGTTCTTCACTCACATCGACCATAGTCATCATTTTACCAAGACCAAGGACATGCATGTGCGCATCGTTAAATCCAGGCAGGACGGTTTGGTCTTTCAAATCGATGATTTCATCGATATTTTGGCTAAGTATTTTTCTTTTGTTTCCTACATGCGTAAACCGTCCGTTTTCGACGATGAACGCCTGTTTTCTGTTAATCATTTTTGCATTGATATACGCTGTTTTCACAGGTCTCACCCTTTCTAGGTCATTATAGCACGAACCCATTCTTCCCCAAATGAAAAACCCCCCTAAAATATAGAGGGGCGGGATGTATTAAACGTAGGACTGGTTGGAATTCCCTGATTCCTTTTTGTAAGCAAGCACCGTGAGTGTCAAAAGCATTGTGACAATCGCACCATATATGCCAAAGACGAGCACTTGGGACATATGTGAAAACGGTCTTTCTGTAGTTGAAAGGGGTGCGATCAAAAAGACTGAGGAAGCAACCGTCGCAATCATCAAATGTATGGGTGTATTTTCTTTACCGAAATTTATCAAGGCAAAAAACAGAAAAGATGCAGGAAGAAAAAACACAAAAAAGCCGAGTACCACGCTATTTATGAACGGCTCGCCCTCGAAAATAAAAACATAAACAGCAAACGCAGCCATCAGGATGTTGAACAAGAACAAGACCCCGGTCAAAATACGTGCCAACACGATCATGGGTCCACCGTGGGATTGAGTATTCAAAGGTTCATAGGACTCTTCGAAGTGTTTTCTTCTGAGAGTTTTTTTAAATTCCTTGAAAGATGGTTCATCATACATAAGCATGAGATTGAGAAAAACGCCCATGACAATGATGAATTGAGGCCCTGTGTGAAACCCTTCATTGATGATGAGGCCGATGCTTATAATAAGTGCGATGAATGACGACCCGATCAGGTAAAGGGTCAACCCTTTTGTCTTCTTCATGAATCCACTCAACGTGTAGAGTCGTATGACGAGGTGTGAGATAAGAATGGCCGCTACAATCCACGCCATCGGCAAAAAGAAGTTGAAATAGTCACTGCTATTAAAGAGATATTCGTAGCCTTGGAGTGTATAGTCAATGGTGATATTGCCAAAAACATCCGGTACTAAAGAATCATCGAACCCAGGAAAGCCTTCAAACTGAGTGAGTTCCCCTGCACTGAATGTGTAGCTGCCTGAGAAAAAAGGCAGGAGATACGCAATGAAGACAAATACTGAGAATGTCAGACTCCAAATGGTCTTTTTCTTCTCGGTGTCATCCGACATGGTGCTTCTTTCTCCGTCAATGAGTTCGTTGATGCTTACGCGGTATAGTATGGAAAGCCGGTTCAGGTATTCGATGTCTGGCATGTTGTCGCCATTCTCCCATTTCGATACGGCTTGCACGGAAACTCCACACAATTTGGAAATGTCTTTTTGAGTCAGGTTCTGTTCTTTTCTTAAGCTTTGTAAAAATCGTCCGGTATTGACTGCGTCCATAAATGCCTCCAAATAGTTGATGTCTTAATTATAAATGGATTTCAATCTGTTTGTCCACTTATTTCTTGTTGAATGCAGTCAACCCAGAGTTTATGGTACACATCGCACACAAACAACAAAGTTTATTGTTTGAAAAAAGGCGCTCGATTTGAGCGCCTTTGATTGTTATTTGCGAGTTGCATCCACCATGAGTTTGGTCATGAGGTTGGTGACTTCTTTCGGGTCTTCAATGGGGTAGCCTTCAATCATGAGAGCCTGGTGGTAAAGAAGGCTTGCATAATCGTCGACCTTCTTGGCATCTTTTTCATACACGGTTTCAAGGGCTTTGAAGAGTTCATGATCAGGGTTGATTTCAAGAATTCTTTCAGCTTTCATACCTTGTGCGTCAGGCATCTGGCTTAAGACTTTTTCCATTTCAAGAGACAAGCCTTCGCCACTTACAAGGCAGACAGGGCTTTCTTTCAAGCGTCCTGTGAGCTTGACGTCCTTGACTTTTCCATCAAGGGCCTTTTTAAGACGTTTGAGGAGTTTCTTGTGGCTTTTCTCCTGGTCTTCCAAGTCTTTTTTCTTGTCTTCATCCACAAGGTCATCGTCATCCCCTTGCTGGATGGACTTGAATGGGACGTCGTCGTAGTTGTTGAGGATCTGAACCATGAATTCATCCACTTCTTCTGTGAAGAGAAGCACTTCTCTGTCTTTTTCGTTGATGGCGTCCATTTGCGGAAGGTTCATGATGGCGGATTTTGATTTCCCGCTTGCATAGTAAATGTTTTTCTGGTCTTCGGGTTTTCTTTCAAGATATTCCTTGAGCGTGATGTAGTCATCGCTCTTGTTGGTCTTGAACATGAGAAGGTCCTTGAGGAGATCTTTCTTCGCACCGAAATTGTCGTAGACGCCATATTTGAGGATGGTCTTGTAGGCATCGTAGAATTCGATGTATTTGTCGCGGTCACTACGTAGAAGCTTTTCAAGTTCTTTCTTGATTTTCTTTTCAAGGTTGGCCGCGATCTGGTTGAGCTGGCGGTTGTGCTGAAGCATCTCACGAGAGATATTGAGAGAAAGGTCCGCTGAATCGACAAGCCCCTTGATGAATTTGAAGTGATCAGGGACGAGGGCTTTGTTCTTGCCTTCGATGAATACGCCTTTGCTGTATAGCTGAAGGCCTTTTTCGAATTTTTCGGTGAAGAAATCATGCGGCGGTTTCTTCGGAATGAAAAGCAAGGTGGTGTAGGTGAGTTTCCCTTCGACTTTGCTGTGGATGACATGCAGGGGTTCTTCGAATTCGTTGAACTGACGCATGTAGAATTCATTCAGGGCTTCATCTGTGATTTCGCTTTTCGGTTTCTTCCAAAGCGGTGTCTGTGAATTCAGGGTTTCGACTTCCTTGATGGTTTCCTTTTCGCCGTCTTCGCTGTCTTCCTTTTCTTTTTCCTTGGTCACGGCCATCTTGATTGGGTAGCGGATGTAGTCACTATACTTCTTGATGAGGCTTTGGATGGTGTCTTCTTTCAGGTACGTGGAGAAATCGAGTTCGTTTTCTTCGTCGTCTTCTCTTAATTTGAGCGTGACGGTCGTACCGATTGCTTCCTTGTCGATTTCTTCAATGGTGTAGGTGTCTTCACCCGTTGAGGTCCATCTAAGTCCTGTGTCGCTGTAAGGGGAGCGCGTATCGACGACGACTTCCTGTGACACCATGAAGGCGCTATAAAAGCCTACGCCGAATTGTCCGATGATGTCGACGTCCTTTTTCTCCAGTTTCTTGATGAATTCCTTGGAGCCGCTTTCCGCGATGGTTCCGAGTTGACTGACGAGTTCTTCTTCGGTCATCCCGATTCCGTTGTCCTTGATGGTGAGTGTTCGTTTTTCCTTGTCAGGGTCCAGGAAGATTTCATACGCGTCACTGCCCGGGACTTCGTCCTCTGTGAGTGATAGGAAATGCCTTTTGTCGATGGCATCGCTCGCGTTTGAGATGAGTTCTCTTAAGAATATTTCGTTGTGTGTGTAAATGGCATTGATCATGAGATCGAGTAGTTTTTTCGATTGTGTCTGAAACTCTTTGGTTTTAGCCATTGTATCCCTCCATTCATGATAGATTTTAGTGCTTTAAGGCGTTTTTGTCAAGCAAAGCGTAAGAGTGCTAATTTCTAAAGGAAAAGGGACGGCGATCGTCCCTTTGATTTAGGTGTATTTGACTTTGTTGAACTCGATGCGCTTGATGTGTTCACTCGTTTTCTCACGGGTTCTGAAGCTCTCTATTGAGCCTTTGATATCCTTGAGATCATTTATTGTGTAAATAGGCACTCTAGATAGAATCAGTGTTTTCAGTGAGTGAAGCGTGTGCAGTTCTGATAGGGTTGTATCGATAGTGGTATTTGGTGAAAACATGACGATGTTCTGATAATCGGCTTCTTTCATAGCCTTGAGATCTTTGATATGCCCTTCGTTTTGAAGAATGGGATTTTGAAATTCATAGGTGGCTTTCTTTCCATTTGTCTCATACCCGACATTCCAAAAACGACTGGTCCTGCTCCCATAGACATAGCCCTTGTAGTCCTTGAGTTCAAGGACGTAGATGCCAGTCTCGTGCATGAGCACGCAGTCAATCTGGACAAATTCGTTTACGCTGTCTTTTCTTCTGAGGGTCAGATCACAGAGTTGCTCCGTATTTGGAAAGGCTGTTTCTAGAGCCTGTGAGACAGCATACTCAAACAGCTTCCCCGGTAAAGTCTTCAGTGTTTTATAGGGAATGGCGCTTTCCTTGTAATAGAGTGAAGTCTCATACTTCTTCTTATCGTTTTTATAATGGAAAAGCTTGCGAAGTTTAACCCCCGCAATGCTTGTGATTGAAACAACAAGAAGGCTCATGACAAACCAGCCAAACGGAGAAACGGCTTCAGGATTCGCAATCAGAAGGCTGAACTGTTCGATTGCGTAAAAAACAAAATAAATCCCCGCTCCTATGCTCAAAAGACGAACCTTGTTACGCGTGGTGATGTATGAGGTCCCCTTCCCCCTACTTCGTCTTCTTGTGCGTTTTTTCGGTGTTCTTTGGTAATGTTTTCTGGCCATGTCACTCGCCTCCTTCATTCGAAGTCTATCACTTCAAAAATGCCTATGGAAGCGGTTCATGGGGTTTGTCATTAAAGTTGACAGTCTGTCAAGGACGTTTTCTTTCCATCTCGTAGTGTCTGAACATGGAAAGAATCTCAAAAGGAATGAAATAAAGCACCAGATGAACAGCATGCACCAACACGAGATAATAGTAATTGGGGATGCCGACGGTTTCTGCCAAAGGCCCCATGTAGTGATAAATACTCAAAGCGATGATGAAACTTGCAAGGACACTGCCTTTGAAAACAAGAAACTTCACCGTGCTCATGCGTTTGTCACGGGCCTCTTCTTTGAACGTCTTTGGCAGAAGCTTCTTTCTTAGGATTTGAACAAGGATGTAGATTAAAAAACCCGTATTGAATAGAAAAAGAAGCACCAGTATCACTTCGTCTGTTCTTTGACCTGCTTCGACCACGGGCAAAGTCATCACAGCCGTTGCTATGAATTCTCCAAAAAGACCGAGCACTGTCAGATACAGTATGAATCGAAGCCCGTTTTTCCTGTTGAGTGGTTTGTCTTTGTGCACGAAAACAGGTGTGTCTGTTTCCGAATACGTGTAGTATTTCACTTTGCGGTTGTGCACAATAAATACGATATAAAGCACACTTAGCCCATGCACTATGAAAAGTAGGATTGAAATGACTATGAAGGCTTCCGTTTCAAAAAACACTCCGACAAACAACAATAAAAACGCACCAAGAAACAACAGGTTGACCTTGATGTTTTTTATGATTACGGGAACCGGTTCTTTCACAATCGCCATGTATTCGTGTCTGGGAGTGTAGGATACTTCTCCTGCAATGCTTTCAAGGGTGGTGTCATAGATGCGCGCAAAATCCTTGAGCATGTCCACAGGCACGCTTCGTTTTGCGTTTTCATAATAGGAAATCGTTGAAGCGTCCACGTTCAGTTTTTGTGCCACATCCTTTTGCGAAAGATTGTTTTGACGTCTGAACATCTTGAGGCGGTTCGCAATCAGGTCTCTTGAATCCTGTTCCATACAATCACTCCCTTAAAACCATTCTAACACACTCGTCCATGAAAAAAGCCCTTGAAAAAGGGCTTTGATGTGTTATTTTAGCAAATCGACAACGGCGTCGTAATCCGGATGGTTGGTGGCTTCACTTACGTATTCTGTGTGGATGATTTTACGGTCGCTGTCCAGTACGAATACGGCGCGTGCCTGAAGTCTCATTTCAACCATGAGCGTTCCATATTTGAGGGCGAAATCAAGGTCCTTGTGGTCACTCAGCGTGATGATGTTTTCAAGGCCTTCATTGGCGCACCAGCGTTTCTGGGCGAATGGAAGGTCGTTGGAAACGGTAATGACTTTGACCCCTTCGATTTCATTGAGTGTCTTGTTGAAGTGCTTGGTCTGGAAATCACAAACACTCGTGTCAATGGAAGGTACGACGGAGATGACCGTGTACTTGTCGCCTTCGAAATCACTCAAGGTGCGTTCTTTGAGGTCTCTATCGAGCGCCTTGAACTCCGGAGCCGTGTCGCCTACGTTCTTGGTGTCACCTTTTAGTGTGACGGGTTGTCCTCCAAATGTTACTGGCATGTTCATTCCTCCTTCTTTACTACCTTAATCATAACATATTTGCAATGTTTATAAATTAATATGCTTATTAAAAAACCCACCTGCCGGTGGGCTTTTGCTTACTTGGTTTCCTTGTGCTTCTTGATGAGATTGTGTTTCGTATCCCAGAGTTTGCTCGAGAGATCGACGTAGTATTCATGGGGGTTGTCAAAGCGTTTGACCTCTTCCCACAGACTCGCGAGTTCGCTTTTAGCGTGGGCTCTGACTTCCTTGATGGTAGGAAGGTCATACACCCTTTTCCCGTCTTTGAAAACAGGCAACAATATATTCTCGGTACGGTAGTTTGTAAACGTGATTTTCTGCCAGGTATGGGTGGGATCGAAAAGCGTGAGCGGTTTCGAGTCATCCTGGAGTTCGTCGTGCTGTGTGATGAGATCCGCGTAAGCGGACCCTGTTTGCTTGTCGTAGATGCGGTAGAGTTTTTTGAAGTGCGGATTCGTGATTTTCTCGGGATTGTCTGAGATTTTGATTTTCGGTTCTATGACCCCGTTGTTTTCAACGGCGACGAGTTTGTATACCCCACCGAAGACAGGGTCGCTTTTGGAAGTGATGAGTCGCTCACCCACTCCAAAGGTGTCAATCGGTGCACCCTGGCTTATGAGGGCTCTGATCAGGTATTCATCAAGGGCGTTGCTGGCGACGATTTTGCATTCGGGAAGGCCCGCTTCATCGAGCATTTTGCGCGCCCGTTTGGAAAGATAGGTAAGGTCGCCTGAATCCACGCGGATGGCGTAGGTATTCACGCCTTTTGGTTTCAAAACTTCCTTGATGACCTTGATGGCGTTGGGTACGCCGGTTTCAAGGGTGTCGTAGGTATCGACTAGGAACGTCGTCATGGTCGGGTAAAGTTCGGCATACGCCTTGAACGCTTCGTATTCATTGTCGAACATCTGAATCCAGGAATGGGCCATCGTACCCCCTGCAGGGATTTCGTAAAGGCGGTCGGCCATGGTGTTTGACGTAGCGTCCGCGCCTCCGATATAGGCCGCACGCGACCCGAGGTTCGCACTGCTTGAACCGTGGGCGCGCCTCGCCCCCATTTCAATGATGGTTCTATCGCCCGCTGCGTCCTTGATTCTTGCGGCTTTGGTCGCAATGAGCGACTGATGGTTGATCGCAAGGAGAAGGTAGGTTTCAATCAGCTGCGCTTCAACGGCGTTCGCCCTGATGGTGATGATGGGCTCTCCTGGGAAAATGACGGTGCCTTCTTTCACACTGTACATCTCACCTGTAAAACTGAAGGTCTTGAGAAACTCCAAAAAAGCTTCACTAAAGACTTCTCGGTTTCTCAGGTAGTCGATATCCGCTTTTGAAAACGATAGATTTTCCAGATAGTGTATAATGGATTCAAGCCCTGCCATAATGGCATAGCCTCCGTTGTCAGGGACTTTTCTGAAAAACAAGTCGAAGTATACTATTTTGTCCTTGTACCCTTTTTCAAAGTATCCGTGGGCCATGGTGAATTCGTAAAAGTCTATGAGCATGGTTTCATTTTGTGGGGTCATTGTCTTATCTCCTGTTTTTGATTTGAATGTGCAGATTTTCAAGGATGTCCAGGGCTTTTTTGTGTAACGCAACGTCTGGACCCGACGTAGCGTTCGCGTCAACGGTGATGCGAGCGTTTGGCAAGGCCGCCTTGGCGATGACGGCATTGGAAATGACACAGATGTTGGATACAAGGCCTATAAGTTCCACTGAATCAAAGGCTTCATTTTCAAGGGTGTTTCCAAGATCAAGCGAAGGAAACGTGTGCTTGGTGAAGACTTTGTCTTCGTCTTTTTTCAAAGCTTTGATCTCAGGGTGCAGTTCATGGCCCTTTGTGCCTTCTATGCAATGTTCGACCGGAAGGTTCTTGCCTTCTTCTTTTTCGAGGTAGGCTTCATCGTGGGTATCCATGGTAAAATAGATTGCGTGACCGGCTTTTCGCGCCTGCTTGATTTTTTCAACACACGCAAAAACTATGGACTCCGCGCCTTCAAAGCCAAGTGCGCCGTCAATAAAATCATTTTGCATGTCCACAACGATTAAGCAATGTCTGTTCACTTTATCACTCCCATCTGTTTACACCCCATTTTAACATGTTTAACATCATTTAGAAGGGCTTACACTAAGGTTTTGGCATTTGAGCTTTATAGGGTAATTTGTTTGAACTTAAAGCCTTTTTACTATACACTTTTAATAGAGAGGAGCTGAACGTATGAAAACCATACTGAATGATTCAAAAGACCCGCGCTTTAATTTGGCTTTAGAAGAATATGTACTCAAATATCTAGGAGAAGATGAGGACTTTGTGCTGCTTTGGCAAAACGCAAACAGTGTCATCATCGGACGTAACCAAAATACCATAGAGGAAATCAACAGCCCCTACGTCAAGGAACACGACGTCAATGTCGTAAGAAGGATTACAGGCGGAGGAGCCGTTTATCATGATCTTGGCAATTTGAATTTCTCATTTGTGACCAAGCTCAAGGATAATCTCAACAACTACAAGAAATTCACTGAGCCCGTCATCGAAGCCTTGAACGATCTCGGTGTCAACGCAGAATTCCACGGCCGCAACGACATCGTCGTCGACGGCAAGAAAATAAGCGGAAACGCCCAGAGTTTCCACAAGAACAAGATGCTTCACCACGGCACCATCCTGTTTGATGCGGACCTTTCCATCATCGCAGATGTTCTCAATGTAAAACCAGATAAGATCAAATCCAAAGGAATCAAATCCACACGCTCCCGTGTGACCAACATCAAACCTTTCCTTGATGAAGATATTTCCATGGTGGAATTCAAGTTGACCCTTCTCAAACACTTGCTTGGGACTGAAAAGGTTGAAGAGAAGGTCTATCACCTGAGTGACGGGGACCTTGACAAAATTCACGAACTCATGGAAGAGCGCTACAACAACTGGAGCTGGAATTATGGTGAATCTCCTGATTACTCCCTTGAAAAAGCGGGACGCTATGAAGGCGG
>JBNJEC010000040.1:0-9901 GCA_051745505.1 Bacillota bacterium | reverse complement strand
ACCATCAAGAATACGCGTCAAAGACGCATGACAATTCTGCTCACACCATTCATTCCCTGCGGAGCCAAACTGCCGGTCATCGCACTTTTGCTCGGTGTCTTCTTCACCGGCAGCGCGTTCATGACCGCACTGACCTATCTCGCAGCCATACTCATCATCTTCATTACAGGCCTCATTATCAAAGGGCTTGTCAATCCGTTTCAAAAAGCGGAAGAGGACAGTTTCCTGATGGTTGAACTGCCTGATTATCAGGCGCCGAGTCCCAAAAAGGCATTCTTCGTGATGCTTCAAAGAGCGAAGGCTTTCGTCGTCAAAGCCGGGACCATCATCCTGCTTATGAACGTCATTGTCTGGTTCCTGGTGAACTTTGACTTCTCACTTGCACAAGTCGCCAATCCGGAGAACTCCATGCTCAAAATCATCGCCACACCGATATCCTATGTGCTTACACCGATTGGTGTCGCATCATGGGGTCTCGCAGCCGCGGCAATTTTGGGATTCGTCGCAAAGGAAGAAGTGGTCGGAGCCCTTGCGGTCATCTTTTCATTCACCATCAGTGAAGACTTTGCGGTTGCGAACGTTGAAAACACCCGGGAAACCCTCATGACTGTCGCAAACATGACAAGTGTCTCAGCGGTTGCCTATCTTGCGTTCAACCTTTTCACCCCACCGTGTTTCGCGGCAATCGGGGCGATGAAGACGGAATTCGAAAGCAAGGCCTGGACCGTATTTGCAGTTGGCCTTCAACTCTTTATTGGATTTTTGACCGGTCTTGTGATTTATCAAATCGGAACCCTGATTGTAACTGGATCACTTGGCATGGGGTACCAGGCCGCACTGCTCGTTGTTCTCGCGTCACTGATCATATTCCTTTATCTCAACAGACTTTCCAAGAAAGGAAAGGGGCTGGCTAAAATTGGGTAATATCATCGTTATCGCAATCTTGAGTGTCATGTTTTCGCTAATCATAAGAAAAATCTACAAGGATCATAAAAACGGAGCGGTATGCAGCAGTGCCTGTACAGCATGTCCCATCGTATCGACTTGCAACAAGGACCTGGGCACGCTCAAACAGGAAATGCGTCACGAACTCCATAAATAAACAGGCTTCGGGTCAGTGACCCGAAGTTTTTTATTGGAAGAGGTTTAACCTTTAAAACACACTGTTTTGTGCTATAATAGACGCGGTAAACCTTTAAAGAAGAGGTAAAAGTTTTATACAAGGAGTTAAAACCATGAGTATTCACACACCAACAGAGCAAAGAGATATTTTCATCTACCAGGTATTCGTACGCAATCACACAGAAGAGGGCACATTCAAGGCACTGATCAGTGATCTTGAGAGAATCGCTTCTCTTGGCGTGGACGTGCTTTACTTGCTTCCGGTGCATCCAATCGGAGAGAAACAAAGAAAAGGTTCTTACGGAAGCCCTTATTCCATAAAAGACTATAGAGACATCAATGATAAGCTCGGTACCATTGACGATTTCAAAACCTTGATTCAAAAGACCCATGAACATGGCATGAAGATCATGATGGACATCGTGTTCAATCATACGTCCTATGATTCAGTGCTTTTTAATGAACATCCCGAATGGTTTTACAAGGAAAACGGACAATACACCAACCGCGTGGGCGACTGGTGGGACATCGTCGATTTTGACTACAAAGACAACCAGCCCTTGAGAGACTATCTTGTTGAGACCCTTGAAATGTATACGAAAATGGGCGTTGACGGGTATCGTTTCGACGTTGCGAGTTTCCTTCCCCTTGATTTTCTGAGTGAGGCTAAAGAAGCGGTCAAAAAAATTGACCCTGACACCATCTGGGTATCAGAATCCGTGCACGGAGGCTTCCTCAGAGCGTTTAGAAACGAAGGATTCGAAGGACTCAGCGAAGGCGAAATCTACCGTGTCTTTGACATGGCCTACGATTATGATACCCAGCCTGCCCTTGAAAACTATCTTAAAAACGATGGACCACTACAAGCCTATGTTGACTGGCTCAATCTCCAAGAGGAGATTTATCCCAAGAACTACATCAAGATGCGCAATCTCGAAAACCACGATTTCGGCCGATTTGCAAGCATGGTTGAAAACGATGAAACCCTGCTCATGAACTGGCATGCATTTTCCTTTTTCTCAAAAGGATCAACAATGCTCTTTGCAGGGGGTGAAACCCTTACGGATCATCATCCAAACCTCTTTGAGAAAGACACGCAAAAAAAGGGACCAAAAGACATATCACCGATGATCCGGAACCTTTCCAAAACCGTGCGGGGCCCGCTTTTCACCGATGGTATCTACACCATTGAAAAAGCGGAAGAAGGCAATGTCCTAATAGGCAGCTACACCCTGGAAAACACCTATGCTCTAGGAGTCTTCAACGTTTCAAAAGATACCTTGCAAATCAAAGTACCACTGCTTGATGGGACCTACGTCAATGAGCTGGACGGCAGTGACGTCATCGTTAAAAACGCTATGGTTGGTAGTGAGGCAACACCGGTAATCCTCAAGACGAATACTACAAACAAGCGGGATACCAAGTGAGTCTTTTAACGGTCAGGAACCTGACATTCGATCATGGAGAAGGCACCCTTCTTGAAAGGGTGAACATGCGACTCTTTGAAAAGGAGCATGCGGTCCTGGTCGGTCCGAACGGCACAGGGAAATCGACGTTCATGAAACTCCTCGCCAAGCGGCTGATCCCCGACACCGGAGAAGTCGAATGGCAAAACAACAAGCAAGTAGGGTATCTCGATCAGTACGCCACGCTTGATGATGACTTGACGCTTGAGACCTACCTGCACGGGGTTTTTGAAGACCTTTTCGAGCTTGAGAGGAAGATGGAATCACTTTATGAAGAAGTGTCTCGCGAAAGCGATCCCAACAGACAGACGAAACTGCTCCATCGTGCGAGTGACATCGGGGAGACACTTATGGAAAAAGACTTCTACGCCATCAAATCACGTATCGGGAAGATGATTGGCGGACTCGGTCTTTCAGAGAAGTTCTTACAAAGTCCGCTTGGCACCTTGTCGGGTGGCATGCGCGCGAAAGCCATCCTTGCGAAACTCCTGCTTGAAGAAGCGGATGTGCTTTTGCTTGATGAACCCACGAACTTTCTTGATGTCGAGCACATCGAATGGCTGACCGCCTTTTTGAACCAATACGGAAAAGCCTTTCTGGTCGTTTCACATGATGAAGAATTTCTCAAAAAGATTGCAAAAACCGTATTCGCTCTCGAATACGGGGCCATAGAACGCTACAAGGGCGATTTCAAGTTCTACCTTACAGAAAGAGAACTCAGACACGAACAGCACGAGAAAGCCTATGAATCCCAGAAGAAATTCATCAAGAAAACCGAGGATTTCATTCAGAAAAACATTACGAGAGCCTCTACGTCCAAACGCGCAAAAAGTCGGCGGAAGATGCTACATAAAATCAATAAGATTCAAAGACCCGAAGAGAATCCAACCTATTCGTTCGCGTTTCCATTCTCCAAGCCTACAGGCCGTGACGTACTGGAAGTGCGCGACCTTGAAATCGGCTATGAAGGCCCGCTTACCGACCCCTTGTCTTTCATCATAAGACGCGGGGAAAAAGTGGTTATCACCGGAGAAAACGGAATCGGTAAATCTACCTTCATCAAAACCGTCATGGGTGAAATCCCGAAGATAAACGGACACTACGAATGGATTGACACAGCGAAAATCGCCTATTTTGAACAGGAAAGTCATCTTAAGGGGGATGGAACACCGTTTGATATCGTGCACGGCACCTATCCGGATTTCACGAAAAAGGAGATTCTCTCGCTGCTTGGCCATCACGGCATTGACTACACCATGGCCAATCGCAAGATCTCAACCCTTTCAGGTGGCGAAAAAACCAAAGTACGCCTGGCAATGCTTTACCACAAAAAAGGCAACGTCCTCATACTGGATGAACCAACCAATCACCTCGATGCCAATGCGAAAGCCGCCCTAAAGACTGCCTTGCTTGACTACAAGGGAACGCTGATTCTAGTATCTCATGAAAAGGAATTCTATCAGGATATCTGTGACATCGAATATACGCTTTACTGATACCTCATTGGAAAGAAGGAATGCATTATGCCCAAAAAGATTACTGGCCTTGATTTTCTAAATGCCACAAAACACGAAAATCAGCCCATCTCCGATCAGAAAAAGGGGAAGGAACAACCAGCACTAGAAGTCCCTTACGAAGAAACGGATGGCCCCATCATCAGCCTCAAACCCATCAAAAAGATCAAGACTGACAACGTGAGTCTAAGAGACGCCATTGAATCACGCAAAACTGTTCGCATGTACGAAACCGAGTCTCTAACGCTTGATGAACTCACCTATGCGCTATACATGACGCAGGGTGTCAAAAGAAACGTGAAAGACAAGGCGACGTTCCGCACGGTCCCATCAGCCGGTGCGCGTCATGCGTTTGAAACCATTCTTCTCATCAACAACGTGGAGGGTCTGAAACGCGGCCTTTACCGCTATCTTGCACTTGAACACAAATTGCAGAAGATGGAAGCCGCTCCGGATATCAACCAGAAAATCAGACGCGCGGCCTTGAAACAACCCCAGATTGAAGAAGCGGCCGCCGTTTTCATGTGGGTCGCCGATACTTACCGCATGACGTATCGCTACAGTGAACGCGGATACCGCTATCTCTTCTTGGATGCGGGCCATGTAGCGCAGAATCTCTACCTCGCAGCCGAAGACATCGGTGCAGGCGTGTGCGCCATCGCAGCCTATGACGACGACCGTTTGAACGGCATCCTGGGCCTTGATGGTGAACACCAGTTCGTCGTATATCTTGCAAGTCTTGGAAAAGTGTAACCAAAGGGGCGCACTGCCCCTCTTTTCCATCTTTTTGACTTGAAAACAGAGCATTTAAGTGTTATTATATCTTGTTACAATAAGTCGGGACGTAGCTTAGCTTGGTAGAGCGCTTGCATGGGGTGCAAGAGGTCGCAAGTTCAAATCTTGTCGTCCCGACCATTTTTATTATATGGAGGAAAAATCATGAGAAAACTATTCATGCTGATGAGCATCTTGCTTCTTACAGCCACACTGAGTGCCTGTAGCGGTGGCGATGTCAATACAGAACTCGTACTCAATCCTTACGAAACCATAGATTTTGATACAACCGGGCGTGCACTTACCAATTTGCATACCCACACTGTTTATTCCGACGGAGACGGACTGCCACATGACGTGGTGGATCTTTACCATGATCTCGATTATGATATCCTGGCCATTACCGACCATGACGAAGTCACCTATCCCTGGGCGTTCAGTGAGGTCAATGAAAACTGGAACGACCGTGATCCCGATGAACTGGGCATGCTCGATGTGCTTGGAAACGAACTGACCGTAACCAGAACAGGCTGGTTTCCAGATACGGTATCGCTTTTCACCGATTACAAGTACCAACAACCTGAATCCCTTGAACAGAACCCTGAAGCATTTCATAACACACTTGATGAACTTGATGACATCGATGAATCTCTCATGTTCATAGCCCACCCGGGCAGAGAATGGAAATCCGGCGGGGAATTTTTTGGAGATTACAGTGAAGGCGACATGTATCACATGAACTGGTGGACGGATCTATTCAAAGACCATCCACGTGAATCCCTCATAGGCATCGAAATTTTCAATCGTGATGACAGATACCCACACGACAGAAGACTCTGGGACGCCATTTTAAGTGAAACCATGCCTGAACGACCGGTATGGGGCGTTGGCAATGACGACTATCATGGCGAAGATCTCTCAAGTGGCATTCATATGTCCTATACGACTCAGCTCATGGACGAACCCTACACTGAAGAAGGCCTCAAGCACGCTCTGAAAAACGGTCATTCCTTCATATCCAACACGAGCAACGTGATGGATGATGCGCCTGTGATTTCCAGTATTTCAGTTGATGAAGACGCAAAAAAAATCACCATCGAAGGTGAGGATTACGATACAATCGAATGGTTCCACGGAAACACTGGCGACTTTTTTGAATCGGTGGTCGTATCTGAAGGTGAGACCTTTGAATATGGAGCCTTTGAAGGCAACTATGTAAGAGCCCGCTTGATCAAGGATGCAGGTGGACCTGACGAAGCCAAGACACTGACTCAGCCGTTTGGCTTCGAAACAGAGAGTGAGTAAAAACAAAAGACGCAAATTTTGCGTCTTTTTTGCAT
Source organism: Bacillota bacterium (assembly GCA_051745505.1). GTDB lineage: Bacteria > Bacillota_I > Bacilli_A > Izemoplasmatales > Izemoplasmataceae > M55B118. Next base: position 3,685 of record JBNJEC010000040.1, on the reverse strand, counting down.
CCACGGGTGAGCGTGTTACAATTTAGTTGAACATAAAAGGGTGATGATCATGAAAAAAAGACTTGGTGCGTTCAAAAACATCCTGCTACACAACATCAAGACACTCCTGATTTTTGAAGGGCTTTACAGAATATTGGGTATCCTGCTCATATTCCCACTCGCTTCAATGCTCATGAGCTGGTCTATTTCGCTTGCAGGATTCACCTATATCACGAACGCCCGGATTATGGATTACATCACAGCACCCACCACCGGCTTCGTGATTTTTCTGATTGGAATCGTTCTTGGGCTTTATATCGCGATGGAGATTATCATTTTGTCGGTGCTTTACCGTTTCTCAAAAGCCAAAATGACCATCGGGATTTTTCCTTTGCTAAGACTTGGTGTTGAACGCATCAGAGACGTATTGCTAAGCAGAAACATCCTTATCATCATCCCTGCCGGGCTTTTTTTCCTCTTTGTGGAATTGATGCAGTTCGTTGGGGTCCTCTCAACCATCACCATTCCAAGCCACATGCTTGAGGCCATTGAAGAAGTAAGGCGTTGGCGTTTCATGTTCTACGGCACCATGCTCGTAGGCTTTGTGTTCTTTTTTGAAACCATGATGCTTCCAAGCGTCTTCACACTTCACAACAAGACACTCAAGGGGTCTTGGAGACTCAAACAACGCTTGATGAAAGGCAAACGGCTTAAAATGCTGCTTGAGTTTTTCGTACTCAATGCCATTTTGAACTTGATTTTGTTTTCCATCTATTTCCTGCTTGTCGCCTTTGTAGGGTTCCTCATCTCCCTCATCCGCGGTCAGACCATCGCCCTCGGGCTTACACTGACTGTCATATACGCGCTTTACTCCTTCGTCATCAGTTTGATTTCCTTTACACTTATCCCAATCAACTATGCCCTTATAAGCACATGGCACCACGCATCCGAGGTCGTAGAGGACGAATCCACTAAACGCGTTGAAACACTTGATGTCAAACCGAGACTTCCACTGACCAAAAAAAGAGTGCGAAGGCTCGTAATCATAATAATTATGGGGCTGATCGCTATCAACTTTACAAACGTATTTACGGTCTTGCAACGGTCTTCAAACCAAACGGAATTCTTTACCTACCCTGAAATCGTCGCGCACCGTGGCGCGAGTGAGGACGCACCTGAAAACACGCTTTCCGCTGTTGAGCTCGCGCTTGAACAGGAAGCCGACGCCATCGAAATCGATGTGCGCATGACCGATGATGGCACGGTTATCCTCATGCATGATGCGACACTCGGAAGAACGACGAATGATTCACAAAACCGATATGTCAGAGATGTCACCTATGATGAAATCCGCCAACTTGACGCCGGGTCCTGGTTTTCAAGCGAATATGAAGGAGAACCCGTTCCAACACTTGAAGAAGTCCTTGAAGTGGTGGGTCGACGCTCCAATCTCTTCATTGAAATGAAAGACAAATCGGGCGCGATGAACGAACGTGTGGTGGAACTCATAGAAGAGTACAACGTCGAAAACACCGCAAGCATACTTTCGGATTCAGAATCTCAGCTTCACGAGATAAAAACCCTTAACGAAGACATTGAAACCATCATGCTCATATCGACTTTCTATGGCAACATCAACAACCTGATCAACGACGACTCGATTGATCACTTCGCCCTTGGATTTTCCTTTTACATCAACAACGACCAATACGTCACACGCATGCATGATTCCGATAGAAAAGTGTATGCTTGGACGGTGAACACCGAAGGCACCATCGCATCCCTTTCCAGGCGCAATGTCGATGGACTTATCACGGACAGACCGATATACACCCGTGAACAGGCCTACCTCAAAAACGCAAGTGACTTCACCACCACCGTTCTCGAATTGCTATTCCCGAACGAATAGCTTTTCAAATCTCTTTCAAGTATGATACAATAGCACTATAAAGTACTAAAGTGAAAGGGATGAACCCATGGCACATTCAATCAAAAGCGACGATACCACAAAACTCTTTGAGCACATGCTCAAACTTGAAACAGTCGAAGACTTCTATGATTTCTTCGAAGATCTTGCAACCATACAGGAAATCAAGGAGCTTACGCTTCGTTTCACTGTTGCACGCTATCTCTCAGAAGGCAAGACCTATACTGAAGTGGAACGTCTGACAAAGGCGAGCGCAACCACCATAAGTCGAGTCAACAAATGCCTGAACTATGGTGCAGGCGGCTATCAAAAAGTTTTCAAGAAATAACCAACAAATCGTATCCTCTCAAAGCAGCGCGCTGCTTTGAGAGGATTTTCTTATGCCAAATATTGAAAGAACGCTTTCATGAAAAAAAGATGTTATAATGCTTTACAGCAGTAGAGTGATATAGTAATATTAATTTCGAGGTGATACATATGAAAAAAATGCTGACACTGACACTTGCAGTATTTATGATTTTGACATTGGCCGCATGCGGCGAAGAAGATACAAGAAATTCACTTGAAAAAGTACAGGACGAGGGCGTACTCGTTATGGGACTCGATGCGACATTCGCACCGATGGGATTCACGGATGACAACGATGAAATCGTAGGATACGACGTCGATCTTGCCCGCGAAGTGGCAGACCGTATGGGTGTTGAACTTGAACTGCAACCGATTGACTGGAATTCCAAAGTACTTGAACTCGATACCTTTAAAATCGATATGGTGTGGAACGGGTTTACCATAACACCTGATCGCGCTGAGAAAGTGCTTTTCTCAGAGCCTTACATGAACAACCGTCAAGTCGTGATGACGCTTGATGATTCCATCCAGACGCTTGAAGATCTTGAAGGCAGGAATGTGGGCGTTCAGATGCAAAGCAGCGGACAAACCGCACTTGAATCCAGCAGTGTGTACGAAGACTTGGGCGAAATGACAAAATTCGATACTTACGATCTCGCACTTGAAGACCTCAAAAGCGAACGTATTGACGCGGTCGTCATTGATGAAATCATGGGTCGCTATGTCAATAGCCAGCAAGACGATATCTTCAGCGTACCGGAATTCTCACTCGGCGATGAAGAATACGGTATCGGCTTTCGTTCTGAAGATGAAGCATTGAAAGAAGAAATCGAATCCGTTCTTAGAGATATGGCTGAAGATGGCACAGGGGCTTCCATATCCGAAGAATGGTTCTCAGAAGACCTTTTCCTGATCGAGTAATTCATGACTTACATGCTTGACATACTGCCCTTCCTTTTGGAAGGGCTTATAGTCACACTCAAAATCATGGGTGTGACCCTTCTTTTATCCATTCCCCTGGGATTTTTATTCGCATTTTTAAGACACACCGGTCTTAAAATACTCATCTTTCTGATTGATGCCTACACATGGCTTTTCAGAGGAACCCCGCTTTTACTTCAACTGTTCTTTTTCATGTATGGCCTTCCCTTTTTCGGAATCGTGCTATCAAGAGAAATGGCTGCCTACCTTACGTTCGTGCTCAATTACGGTGCCTATTTCACAGAAATTTTCAGGGGCGGCATCGAATCCATCGACAGAGGTCAGTTTGAAGCGGCAAAAGTGCTCAATATTCCAAGGTTCGTACAAATCAGAAAAATATACGTGCCACAAGTCTTCAAACGCACCCTTCCAACCGTGGCGAATGAAACCATCACGCTGCTCAAGGATACGGCGCTCGTCTCAACCATCGCGCTTGGTGAAATGCTCAGA
>JBNJEC010000039.1:0-10029 GCA_051745505.1 Bacillota bacterium | reverse complement strand
TTTGTGCGCACCATGACGAACTCAGTCTTCCAAGGTATTTCAAACGGCATGCTCACCGCACGCATCGGAATCGTCACACGCCGTTATCTCTTTCAGGAAAACCAACTCAAGAATCCCAGAGAAATGCGGCGGGCCGCATTCAAGGAATCTTTCGCACTCATGCCTTCCATTGTAAGCGAAGGCTTAGCCAGTTTCCCCAAAAACGTCATGAGCTTCATGACCAAACCATTCAGAACCAATCCATTCTCCAAGAAAGGATCTGAGACTCCATGAATGAACAGCAACTGATCATGTATGCACGCCTCGTCTTATTAAGAGGGGTCGCACTCAAGGAAAACGAAGAACTCGTCATCAACGCACCCATCACCGCCCAGGACTTTGTGAGAAAACTCACAGAAGAAGCCTACAAGACCTTCAAAAGCGGAACGGTGCATGTGAACTACCAAGATCCCTACCTATCCCGTGCGGCGTATCGTTACGCCAGTGAAGACGTTCTAAAAGACGTCCCTGATTACATCCTTCACAGACTCAAGGAAACCACAAACAGAAAAGCGGCCTTCATCAACGTCGCCACAAGTTTCCCTGATCTCATGCAGGGTGTGGACCAAAAACGCGCGACCATGGCCCGCAAGGCCATGACGCCGAAGACCCGCCCCTACCAGGATAAAATCCTGAGAACCCTCAAATGGAGCGTCGTGCCCTACCCTTCATTCGAGTGGTCCAAGAAAGTCTACCCTGAATATGACGCCGGCGACGGCCTCATGCAGTTCTTTGAAGATTTGATTAAAATCATGCGTCTTGATGAAGAAAACCCCCTAGACGCTTTCACCAAGCACCTCAACTATCTAGAAAAGATCCGAAGAACCCTGAACGACATGCACTTTGAAACACTCCTCTACAAAGGCGGAGGCACCGACTTGACCGTGGAGCTTCCTGAAGCGCACAGATGGGTATCGGGCGCTCAGAAAAGAGGCAAGGACGTCTTCTTGCCCAACATCCCAACCGAAGAGATATTCACCGTTCCGAAAAAGACCGGTGTCAGCGGGACGCTCGTCGCCACCAAACCGATGAGTGTAAGAGGCACTACCATCCAACCCTTCACTGTCACCTTCAAGGACGGAAAAGTTGAACACATCGAAAGCGATGATCGTTCAAACCTCGAAAAAATCATGAAAATCGACGAAGGCGCGAGTTTCCTCGGCGAAGTCGCCCTGGTTGAAGAAACATCGCCCGTCGGACGTACTAAAAGACTCTTTTTCCAAACGCTCCTCGATGAGAACTCAAGTGCACACTTCGCGTTTGGAAACGCGTATATGAACGCCATCCACAACAAGGAAAAGATCAAGGATGTCAAGACCCTCACTGAAAAACACGGCATCAACCGCAGTGCGGTGCACCTTGATTTCATGGTTGGAAGCGTCAACCTTGAAATCACGGGAATCAAGGCAAACGGAGAAGAAATTCCCATCATGCGCGACGGCCTCTTTACCGATTTCATCGTCAACCCATAAAAATAAAGCGAAATGCCAAACCATATGGCATTTCGCTTTTTACTTAGAAATTTGCAAGAGTGTATCCGAGTTCGGTGGAGAGAAACATGGCTGCCATTGCGAAAAGAAGTGCGGGAATGAGCGCGAGAACGATTTTCGCGAAACGCTCTTTCGTTGAATATTTCATCCACTGAATAAACATGTAAAGCGGTACGAACAAGGCCAAAAAGTAAAACACGATATAAATGAATTGTTCCAACAGGGAAAAATCCACACCCGACATTTCCGCGATGATGTTTGCGGCCATCAGTACGCTTAGAAGTGTCAGTGAAAAGAAGAGGGCGCTTTCCAGTCTGGTCAGTTTCATACTAAGACCCCATCACGTAATGATAAAGCAGTTCGATGGTGGCCTTGACGGCGTTATAGTGCGTGCGCTCCATGCCGTGTGAGGCGTGGACGCCGGGGCCGATCAAGGCGCCTTTGAAGTCGTTGCCCCCGCTGCGTGCGGCTGAGACGTCACTGCCATACATCGGATAGATGTCAACGGCGTGGTTGATGTTGTGGGTGACGGCCGTATTTTTGAAAAGACTCACGAGATCGTAGTCATAAGGCCCGCTTGAATCCTTAGCGCAGATTGAGACGTCTTCTTCAGTGCACGATAAGTCGTCTCCGATGCAGCCCATGTCCACCGCGATGAGCTCATCGACATCAGGAATGAACGCAGATCCGTGTCCGACTTCTTCAAAGGTGCTGATGATCAGTTTCAGATTTGCGGATGGGGTTTGATTTGCTTCCTTGAGGGCTTTTACCAGGCCAAAGACACTTGCGACGTTTATTTTGTCATCGAGGAATCTTGACTTGATGTAGCCACTGCCTGTAATCGTGGTCTTGGGATCGAAGACGATGTAGTCTCCTACCCCGATGCCAAGGTCTTGCACGTCCTGCTTGCTAGACACCTGTTCGTCAATCCGCACATACATGTTCTCAGGATCGCGTTTTTTGCTTTTGGCGTCCTTGTGCACATGCACCGCAGGTGATTCACTTAGAAAAGTTCCTGTATAGCTTTTGCCTTCGCGTGTGATGATTTGGCAGTATTCTCCGTCCAAAGTCGGCCAAAGGGGTCCGCCAATGGATGTGAATTTGATGTGGCCTTTGTCATTCACGCTTCTTACCATGGCACCGAGCGTATCGACGTGGACGATGAGTCCGACGGTTTTTTCGCCGGTGCCCGGCACATCGACGATGAGGTTGCCTTTTTTCGTTTTGATGGAATCGAGATCAAATGCATCCGCTTCTTGCTTGATTCTTTCAATCACTTCTTTGGTGTACCCGCTTGGCGAAGGAATATTCAAAATGTCTTTCGCAAGTGACAGTACGTAATCCTTGTCTATGTTCATTAAATCACCTCGTATAATATAGTTGCTTACTCGTTATTATAGCACACCTTCTTCCTTCAAAAGACACAGAAGAATTTGAAAACCCTCATGGAAAACAAAAAACCATAGAAAATCTCTAAACTTGACCCAGGTCAAGGATACATCCTTTCTTTAAGTCCATACTGTAGACAGAAAGATAAATTGAAAGGATGATTAAATCATGAAAAACATTATTTGGAAAGTGGACACATTGACCTGTCCTTCATGCATCAAGAGAATCGAGAAAACGCTCAAAAAACAAAAAGGGGTTGAAAGCGTCGAAGTCAAATTCAACAGTTCGAAAGTCGATGTGAACTTTGATGAGTCCACCATCACAAAAGACACCATCACGAAAACCCTTGACAGTCTCGGTTATCCTGTAAAGTCTACTGAAGAGAAGTAGGTGAGACGATGAAAAACACTCTCTACATCATTTTGATTTCAGCACTCTTCGTAATGTCACTTGTCTTTGATCAGACCATGCCCGCGCATGTAGTATCAATTGTGACAATGAGTGTACTGACAGTGCTTGCAGGCACCTCAATATTCAAAAAGGCCTTCAGCGATCTTCGCTATGGGATTGTGGGGATTGATCTCCTCGTAACCATCGCAGTCATCGCGGCATTCATCATCGGGGATTATTTCGAAGCGGCTGCGGTCACCTATCTCTTTATGCTCGGTCATTTCCTAGAACAGCGCTCGCTCAGAAAAACAAGAAGTGCGCTTAAAAGCCTCATGGACCACAGACCCACCATGGCGAGAGTCATGGTGGATGGGTCTTTTGAGAGGATTCCCGCAAAAGAAGTGGAAAAAGAAGCCGTTGTCCTTGTCAAACCCGGTGAAAAGATTCCAGTCGATGGTTTGATAGAAGAAGGCCAGACAAGCATCGACGAACAAACCCTGACCGGTGAATCCATGCCCGTAGACAAAACCGTTGGGGATGAAGTGTTTTCTTCAACGCTTTTAAAGTCAGGCTATATCAAACTAAAAGCCAAAAAAGTGGGTGAAGATACCACGTTCTCGAAGATTATTCACATGGTCGAAGAAGCGCAGGACAACAAAGCCAAATCCCAAAAACTCATAGAACGCTTCTCAAGCATCTACACCCCGGGTGTAGTGTTGATTGCGATAGCCCTCTATGCAATGACACGCGATATTCGTCTATCCATTACCATGCTCGTCATCGCCTGCCCGGGCGCGCTCGTCATTTCAACCCCCGTATCGTTTGTAGCAGGCATTGGCAACGCAGCCAAAAAAGGCATTCTCTTCAAGGGTGGAGAAACCATTGAAACCCTTGCAAGAGGCGACGTAGTTTTCTTTGACAAGACGGGGACGCTCACTTTGGGCAAACCCAAACTCACCCATATTAAAGCCTTTGGTGGAAGCGAAGAGACGTTGCTCTCCATTGCAGCCGCCGGCGAAGCCTACAGTGAACACCCGATTGCCAAAGCGTTCACGGAAGCCGTAGAAGAAAGAAAAATGGAGATCAGAGATTCAGCCAAAAACATAGACATGATCATTGGAAAAGGCGTCACATTTGAGTATAATGGAACCAGTTACCGCCTAGGCAATGAAGCATTGTCTCAAGATGTGATGAGCGACACCGTCAAAGAGGTCATGGAAACCATGGAAGCAAAGGGTATGACCACGCTTGTGCTTTCAGACAAAGAAGAAGTGCTCGGCCTGTTCGCCATCAGCGATCCCTTGCGTGAAGAAGCCTACGGTCTTGCGGATGATCTCAGGAAAATCGGTATCAAGGAAACCGTCATGCTCACAGGTGATAATGCACGTGTAGGGCAGGCCGTCACCCGTGAACTCGGCATTGACCATTGCCACGCGGGATTGCTGCCAAAAGACAAGGCAGACATCATTCAATCCTACAAGGACAAGGGCTACAACACTGTCTTTGTGGGCGATGGCATCAATGATGCCGTCGCACTTACGACCGCACACGCCTCAGTCGCACTCGGAGGCCTTGGCAAGGACATCGCCATGGATACGGCCGATACCGTGCTCATGAGCGAGAAACTTAGCAAACTGAGAGACGCCATCAGAATTGCTCGACGCGTCAAGAGAAACATGCTTGAAAATATCACCCTCGCAATGGCGGTCGTAACGATTTTGATTGTCGGCGTCCTATTCAAACAGGTCACCATGTCCATCGGCATGCTTGTCCACGAACTCTCAGTCCTCGTTGTCATCATCAACGCCATCCGACTTCTCAGATTTGAAAAGGAGAGTCACAATGAAGAATTCAGAAAACCACACAAGCTGCATCGCGAGCGTGCCCATATTTAAGACCCTGGACCACGCTGAAATGAAGGAAATCATGAAACTATCAAGCCACAAAGAGTTTGAGAAAGGCTCAATCATTTTCTCATCGGGCGATGTCCTGAACGATCTGTATGTCATCGACACGGGCAAGGTTAAAATCGCACGTTTGACAAAAGACGGCCGCGAACAGGTCATAAGAGTCCTCTCAGATGGAGACTTCTTCGGGGAACTCACCCTGTTCAATGACGAGGAAATTCAAACTTTCGCGGAAGTTATCGAGCCCGCGGTCATCTGTTATTTGAACGGTGAAAAACTGAAAACACTCATGAACCGCCATCCTAATATCCTTTTCAAGATGATGAGTGAACTCTCAAAAAGACTCGAAAAAGCCGAAACTTTGATTGAATACAACAACCTTCACACATCAGAGGCCAAAGTCGCAAAACTGCTTTTGGACCTCAGTGACAATGCAACCGTCACCTTTCAGACCACCAAGGCAATACTTGCTTCAAATCTCGGTATCAAACCTGAAACCTTCAGCCGCAAGCTGAAAAGTCTCAAAGACAAGGGTCTGATTCAAATCACCAGCAACAAGTCCATCAAAATCCTTGATGAACTGGCCCTTCAGGCCCTCATCGATTTGGACGAATAACGATTATAAAAAAAGCCCTCCTGAATTTTGGAGGGCTTTTGCGTTTCATTAACGAGGGAAAAGGTCACCGGTTTGTTCGGTGTCGATTTCAACGCGGCGGTTTCTTTGTTTCATGATCAGGTCCTGGTAGAACTTCGGGTTGTCCTTGATTTTCTTGAGCATGATGGAGATGTAATCTTCGAAGTCTGTGACACAGAAGTCCTTTTCACAGTCCTGTGTGTGAAGGGCGAAGATATTGTCTCCGGTTGTGGTAAGATGATTGTTCGCAGTATGCAAGTCGAAGTAGATGCGTTCGCTGATTTCAGGGACGAACCGCGTCTCGAGTCTTTCAGGATAGCGTTTCTTGACAAGCGTGCTGCCCTGTTTTTCATAGCGGAAGTTCACGATGACGAACTTTGTACCGCCGAAGAGTTTCAAGAGTTTTTCTGATACACCTTTCTCTTCGATGCAGAGGACGGAATGGTAGTCGACCTGCATGTTTTCAAGGGTGTCGTCTTGCAGCTTTTCAACTTCTTTTCTGGCTGTTTGCCAGTCATCTGTCTTGAAGGTTTTGTAAACCTCGGTGCTGTTGTCGAACTTGTCGACTTCCAGTTTACCTTCACTGTCAAACGTGATTTTCTCGATGTGAATCTCGCCGTTTAGCGTGTGTTCTTCGCGGTTTGTTTCAGTAAAACGCTTGAGGCCTTTTTTCTCTGCTTTGAATGAACGATCAAGCACAAGTCCATCTTCAAAAACCTCGATAAGACTGAATGTGTCTTCGTGAACATCGTATTGATTCCAAAATACAATTTTCTGTTCCATAAGCTTGCCTCCTAGTTTGTAATCTAGTTTAATATTATCATTTAATTATAATGGTTACAAATTATTCGCTAATTAATATTAGGCTTAAAAGTCATTCGTATCCTAGATAATCGGTTCTAAGAATCCGCTTTGAAAGTTCATAATCAAGCAGGGCTTTTTCATAAGAAGGAATCAATCCATCTTCTACGGAATCAGAAAGATAATAACGCGTGTCGCCTGTATATACGGAATAATCCTTGTAGTAGACCTGGGAAGTGCCACCAGAGAACATGTCCCTGCCTATGTAGTAGCGGTAGTCGCTTTCAATGTCAAAAAGATTGAGGAGGGTGGGAAGAAGATCGAGTGATGTCGTGAGTCTGTTTACGCGTGTGCGTGTTTGACCTTCACTGTATATGTAAAGGGGCGCCTTGCTTTTCTGGTAATCCTTATCAATGTTTTTGTAGTCTTCATAAAGGGTTTGATCAAGCGTGTAGGGGTAGTGATCGGTGGTAAGCACGATGACGGTCTCTTCCAACACCCCTTTCGCTTCCAAATCTTCAAACAGAAGGCCTACCATGCGGTCCAGTTCCATCTGCGTCGCGATGTAATATTTGAGTTCACTGTCCATCTCATCACCATAGTAGGCATCGACTTCAGGGTAATGTTTGCGCCCTGCGAGGTTGATATCGCTATAAGGCGAGTGTCCGCTCAAAGTGAGGATGAAACTCATGAACCGTTCGTCTTCCTTGATGATATCATTTTTGGCGTGTTCGAAGAAGACAGAGTCATACCGCTTGTCGGTTTCACCTAAATCAAGGTCGTGCTGTCCATAAAGCGCGTCGTAGCCAAAGCCCTCATAGACGAGGTCTCTTGTGTAGAACTCTTTGTAGTTGTTGTGGAAGGCCTGGGTCAGATACCCTTCATTGTTAAAACGGTTTGCAAGGGATGATTGATAACTGTTGGCGTTGTAGGTATAACACGTGGGCCCGTCTTCAATGGAAGGAATGAGTCCCGTGTTCATCATGATTTCACCATCACACGTGGTTCTTGGAAACACGGGAACATAGTGGTTTTGAAAGTCCAGACTGCCGTGTTTCAGTCTGTAGAGACTTGGCGTAAGGGATTCGTTGATGACTAAATCGTCAAAACTCTCACCAACGATGTAGATGAGATTCTTGTCTTTGTAAAGGCCGCTCATGGGGTTTTCTTCATGGGTGTCTTCTTCGTCTTCAAAGTGATTATCGAGGAATTCGATATTGTCCTTGTAGGTGAAATCCGGCGCAAGGGTCTTGGAGAGATCGCGGATGATGAGATTGAATGACCCGTAGTTCTCTACGAAGGCCTTTCTTGAAAAGACGGACGTATAAAGGTAATGATCACTGGTGTGAAGACGCGCGAGTTTCACCGGGTAGTCGGCGTTCAGGTTGATGAGCGCGAGCAGCAAGAACACGCTTGTGAGTTTTGAAGCAAGTGAATAAGAAGGCACAGAAGGCGTCTTCACTTTTTTGAAAAGGACGAACATCAAAACCACGGTCATGACTATGAATCCCTGATACCAGCTCAGATGGATCATGTTTTCAGCGGATTCCACGCCTTCTCTCAAGGTCCCGCCTTCTTTGAAACTGAACAAGTCGCCAAATACCTGAAAGTAGAGGTCCTGCAAGAACAAATAAAGTGAAGCAATGAGCAGCAGACTCCCATTTACGACGCCTCTATATTTGGGTGAAAGAAAACTCGCCACCATGAATAACAGATAAAGAATAAATACGGTACTGAAAAAATAGGGCCTGTCCACAGCCATTCCGTTTTTGTATATGAATAAAAGATCGAGCGTGACAATTGAAAGTCCCGTTAAAACAGTCGGAAATTGTGGCCGCCACCGGTAAAGAATATAGGCCTTCGGATACAAAAACGCGTAAATGAATACGGCCATGGATCCCAGAAATATGGTCCATATCAAAATGGTCTCAATGGTATCACTCGTACCATCCTTCAAAAAGAAGCCGAGTCTCACACCGAGTAATAAAAGAAGTGTTCCAAGCATGAATAAAAGATTTTTTGTTTTTCTGTTCATAAGCATCCCCTGTTTCCCCTTGATATTTTATAAATCCATTATCGCACCATGAGGGTGTTTAATCAATATATTTTATGACAGGCACCTTATTCAATTATTTTGGTACCTGGTTAGGCTTAAAGGCTTGTTCCGTGTTATAATATCTTCGGTGATAACTATGCACGTAGTCTATGGAGGGGCGTTCAATCCGCCTACCAAAGCCCATCTCGATGTCTATTATTTTCTTCATCACAAGGTGACTGTTGAAAAGTTCATCTATTTGCCCGTGGGCAATGTTTACGGAAAAGACGCCATGATTGAAGGAAAGCACCGTTTTGCGATGCTCAAACGCATGGTCAGTGGGCTTTCTGATGTGGAAATTTCAACCATCGAACTGGATGATGAAACCTACAAAGGGACTTATGAGAGTCTCAGAGAACTCAAAGAAGACGACACCCCCATGGCGTTCATTATCGGTGCGGACCACCTGAAAAGTCTTAACAGCTGGAAACACAGCGACAGATTATTGAAAGACTTTCAATGCATCGTCTTAAACAGAGACAAAGAAGACCTTGAAAGTCTCATTGAAAAAGACGCCTATCTAAGAGAACACAAACAAAATATTCACGTGTTTTCCGATTTCAAGGTGGATGTCTCTTCAAGCGAATTCAGAGACACCTTGAACGAAAACCTGGTCGTACCCGGAGTATTCAACTACATTTTGGAACACGGCCTATACGGCATCAAAAAGGAAGGATGATTGGATGTTCAACAGAGAGTTCATAAAAGTCGCAAGCGTCACCCCGAAACTGAGAGTGGCGAATCCGATGTACAACGTAAAGGAGATGCTCAGTCTTCTTAAAAATGTGCGTTCAAGCATCACCGTGTTTCCAGAACTCGGTGTAACCGCGTATACCTGTAACGACCTTTTCTTTCAAAACAGCCTTTTGAATGAAACCAAAAAAGCGATCAACCATCTTCTTGAAAACAACCCTTATGATGGCATCCTCGTATTCGGAGCGCCATTTCAGATTGACGGCATCCTTTATAACTCCGCCTTCGTCGCCAAGGGCAAGGAACTACTCGGCATCGTCCCGAAGTTCTACCTTCCAAACACGCAGGAATTCTATGAAAAACGCTGGTTTACAAGCGCCTTTGATATTGTGAAAACCACCAAGATGATCCGTTTCCTAGGACAAGTCGTTCCCTTTGGCTCCATCGTCTTCAAAGAAGAGGATTCAAACCTCTCTTTCGGTATTGAAATCTGTGAAGACATGTGGGCCCCGATTTCCCCTGGGAATCTGCTTGCCCTTCAGGGCGCACAGCTCATACTGAATCTAAGTGCCTCAAACGAATACCTTGACA
>JBNJEC010000038.1:0-10384 GCA_051745505.1 Bacillota bacterium | reverse complement strand
TTCATTGTGAACACCTTCTAAAAAAAGCCGTCCCCGGAAAGAGACGGCTGATGAATGGTTTAGCTGTCGCCCTGCGTGGCACTCTGAATGGTATGGTATTGAATGTCAAACAAGGGAACTGTGGCAATTAGTACGCAATCGACCCTTTTTTGATGAGGGTCAGGTAGAATTTGAAATCGTCGTAAGCCTGATCGAACGGGGCTTCCTGACGCAGAACTTTTTGAAGCAGCTGGAATTTGAGATGGTTGAGGACACGGTACACGCGTACCTGGTTGTAGCCATCAAGATGGGCAATGCCCGCGTTGTCGAGCTTGTCGAGGACGCGGCGATAGGATTCGTTGTGTCTGTGCTGGAAAAAATCAGAGGCCACACCAAACTGTGTGCGTTCCTTGAAGAACTTGTGAAGCACTTCATGCCCGCCCGTTTCCTTCATGTATTCGTAGTCATGATGAAAGCTTTTCAAAAAGAAATCGAATATATCGGTGGTCTCGTACTTCTCAATCGTCTTGAGCGCATGCGCTTCAAACCGCTGAAGGCTTTCTTCGAAAATCGAGCGGTAAAGATCTTCAAGACTGTCGAAATACTGATAGAAACTGCCCCGTGCAATGCCGGCCTCTTTTACGACCATGCTGATGGTAAGGTCTTTGAAAGGGGCTTTCATGTACACGCGTTTGGCCGCATCCAATATATGGTTTTTCTTGTCGTTTGGCAAATGATGAAACGTTGTTTTTGGCATGATTTCGTCCTTTCTCTATGACAAGGTGTCATTCATGGTTCAAAAATAAAACCTACGAGGTAGGCTTTATTTACGCAAGGTGCCATCTGCTTTGTAAACCTGATACTCAAGGTTTTCCTTTTTCGCGAAATCAATGGCTTCTTTTTGATAATTGAATACGCGATACGCCTTATCGGCGCCTTCCTTGATAACCTGCCATCCTTCAGAATGTTTCTTGATGTGGTAAAGTGGCGTCTCGTCTTTTTCCTTTGGCTCAGGTTCAGGTTTTGAAGCCGGCTCAGCCTTGGTGGCCTCGTCTTCTTTGGGACTTGGTGTGACCGTTTCTTTTGCAGGTTCATCTTTTGAAATGGTGTTCACTTCATCAAGTGATTCGTTCACTTCCTGAAGTGTCACTTCGTCTGCGGATTCGGTCTTCTTTTCTTCTTTTTGTGGTTCGTTTTCAACCTTTTTGGTGTCTTTTTTCTTGCGTCCGAATAATTTTGAAAAAATGCCCATAGTATCCCTCTTTTCATAATTTTAGACTGTTTGCAATTCAAATAAATAATATCATATTCATTGTTTCAATGCAATATAAAGCGCATGATTAAGGGTTTTTAATGTCAGTATCGCTGAATAGTCCGATCAGGTCATGTGCTTTTTTCGGCTTGTAGAAATGATAGCCTTGGGTGTATTTGATTGACAGCGTGCGGATGAAATCAAGATCCGCCTGCGTTTCAACCCCTTCGACGATGACATCCAGACCAAACGCATCCGCAAGGTCGACCATCGCCTTGACGATGTGCTGATTGCCTTTGTTTTCGGAAATGTTCATCACGAAAGACCGGTCAATTTTGATGCGGTCCATATGCGACTGTGAAAGACGCATGAGACTGGAATAGCCACTGCCGAAATCATCGATGGCGACTTTGAAACCATGGGCTTTCAAAGCGTTGATGAAGCTTTTCTCATGATCAATGCTTTCAGGGTCCAGGGTTTCTGTGAATTCGATGATGATTTCCTTTGGCGGAATGTTATAGTCCTTGGCCAGTTTTGCGATGTGGGTGATGAAATCGGAATTGTGGATTTCCTTGCTTGAAATATTGAGCGAAAGAAATTCAAGGGGAATGTCGCTGTCTTTGAATTTTCTGAAATTTTTAAGGGCCTTTTGAGCAACAACGTAATCGATGTCTTCAATCATGTTGAAGGTTTCCGCATATTCGATGATGGCTTCTGGGAAGATAAGACCATCGCTTTTGTTGACGCGTAGAAGGGATTCGACACCGACGATTTTTTCGGACTTCGATTCCACGATGGGCTGGAATTGAAGATCAAATCTGTCTTCTTGCAACGCGTCCTTGATGAAATGGAACATGTCAAAGGCTTTCTGGCTTTTTTGCTTGAGTGAGTTCGAGTAAGTCACAATCTGGTCTTTTCCACTTCTTTTCGCCTCTTCAAGCGCAAGTTCGCTTCTCAGGATGCACTGGAAATACTTTGGTTGGTCATCTTCAAGATTGTAACGGCCAATGGACAACGTGAGCTTTATCGAGTGATCGCTCAGATAGATGGGATGTTTCAGCGTTTTAAGCAGACGCTTTGTGAAGGTGTAATCGTCCTTGTCTTGGGGAAAAAGCACGATGAACCGGTCTGAATGAACCCTGAAAACGGAATTGGACGGCTGCGCTGTTTCAACCAGGATGTTCGCAAACGCCTTGAGCAGTTCATCGGCGATATGATGGCCGAAGATGTCGTTGTAGTTTTTGAAGTTGTCGATGTTGATATAGTAAAGAGCGACATCGCGGTCATAATCGACCACGATGTCGTTGAAATGCTGTTTTAAATAGGCACTTGTGTGCAGGCCCGTAAGACTGTCTTTGAAAAGCATGTCCTGATAAAGTCTTATTTTTCTTGCCCTTAGGATGGTATAAAGAAATACTGCAACCAAAGCAACCAGAAGAACGCCGACCAGGATGAACCAGGTCTGCGCAGAAAAATCAGGAAGGATGCTGGAGAAGTAATTTAATAGTTTCATGGGTCACCTCTGGTTCATTCCTCAGAGTGAATCAGACTAGAAAGTTGTCTGGATCCGGGAATAGTTTTCTGCCTTTGTTGAGTTTGAAGATTTTAGTCATTTCTTCATCGGTAAGCTCGAAATCGTAGATATCGAAATTCTCATCGATTCTTTTAGGCGTCACGGACTTCGGAATGATGACAATGTCTCTTTGAAGAAGGAAACGCAGTGCAATCTGAGGAACGGTCTTGCCTTTCTTCTTCGCAATTTCCTTGAGATCGTCCATATCCAGAAGTTCCTTGATATGATGGCTCATGAGGGGTGCGTAAGCTTCGAGGAAAATGCCATTTTTCATGCAGAATTCCTGAAGTTTGTAGTTTTGTACCTGGACGTTGGTTTCAACCTGGTTGACCTGGGGAATGATTTCCGCCGTTTCAAACAGATGTTCAAGATGATGGATGTTGAAGTTGCTGACACCAATCGCTCTTGTAAAGCCGTCAAGATAAAGTTCCTCCATGGCCTGGTAGGAATCTCTTGTGAGTTCGTAACTTTGTGGCCAGTGGATAAGAAAAAGATCGACATAATCAAGCCCTAGACGCTCAAGGGATTTGTGGAGGGCTTTTTTCGTTTTGAGATACCCTTGGTCATCGACCCAGAGTTTGGTAGTGACGAACAGGTCTTCACGGGGAACGCCGGAATCCTTGATGGCTTTGCCTACTTGTTCCTCGTTGCCGTAAATGGCGGCGGTATCAATGTGGCGATAGCCGTTTTCAAGTGCGTGGAGTACGGCTTCGTACGCTTCGTTTTCCTGAGCACGGAACGTACCGAGCCCTACTGCTGGGATTTTTACACCGTTATTCAGTGTGTGATTCATAGTATCATCTCCTTAAGTGAATTATAACATGCAAGGAAAACCGTGTCACACGGTTTCCTTCTTCTTGTTGTGTTGTTTTCGCTTTTGTTTGAGCCATTTGAAATGGCCTGTTATGAGCGCCCAGTCAAACATGAGCATGTAAAAGGGCACAAGCAGATAAGCTGCGAACGTGTGGTGGGCCCTTCTTGAAATGATGAGATAAAATGCAAGATGGACAAGGGCGATGAATAAAATGTTCACGAATTTGAAATCCACAATCATGAATACATAGAACAAGTGGAAGGCAAGCAACATCATGAGCATCCGCCGTAGGCCACCGTGGGTGGCTTTGTGACTGTAAAGTCCAAACCAGTGCCGGGTGTACTTTTTCATGTCTTTGTGCTTTTCAATCCTTTTAAGTGCGTCGGAATGATCGATGTTGAGGATATTTATATTCTTGCTGAGCAGTTTTTCGTGAAAGTCATGGGCACTTTTGAAAGGCTCCTTGTGACAATCACACAGTTGAAAGGTGATGCGTTTCACACTGAAGAAGTTCACATTGATGGTATCTGCCGTGGTTTCCATGTCATCGAAAAGATCGAAAAAAAGCTTGTACCCTTCTTTGGAAGTGCGTGAAGGCAGGATTTCCTTGACAGTGTAGACCTGATGTTCTACGAGATTGTTCGCCATGTGGGTGATGAATTTGGGCTCCGTGAAGTGCAGTGCCCCATTCATAAACAGTAAAAAGTCATGACTCGAATGCGCATACCCTTCAAGATAGGCTTTTGAAAGTACCTTGGTGGAGGTGTTGAATTGCGTGAGATCGACATCGATATCCACGACATTCAACTCTTCATATATTTTTGAGTCAATGGCATCGTTCACATTGACAAACAGCCATTCATGGTCCGTATTATCAGCCAGACGTACGAGGTCGTCAAAATGAGGAGGTTCATCAAGCAATGCGACGATGATGGAATATTTGTGGTTGTTCTTGTAAAAAACAAGCCCCTCGGGCTGGTATTTCAGGGCGTGGTCGATCATTACAAGCATCAGTAGCAGAAACACTAGGTAGTTCATCGTTATCCCTCCTCAACACCTTAATTATACATGAGAGCCCTTCAAAGCGCAATGAATGAAAAAAAAGCCGGACCTTGCGGTCCGACTTGCTATTGGTCTTTGTACTGAAGCTTGTAAAGATAATAATAGTGCCCTTTTTGCCTTAGCAGTTCCTGATGTGAGCCCTTTTCGATAATCTCACCGTGATCAAGGACGATGATCTGATCGACGTCCTGGATGGTTGAGAGTCTGTGTGCCACAATCAGCATGGTGCCGATATTCATCATTTTCTTAAGCGACTGCTGGATGAGTTCTTCCGTTTCCGTGTCGATGTTGGCGGTCGCCTCATCGAGAATCATGATGGAGGGTTCGTGCACGAGCGTTCTTGCGAAACTGATGAGCTGTCTTTGACCGGCTGAGAAGTTGTTTCCGCGTTCGAGGACCGGTTCATCATAGCCTTTTGGCAGTCTGTCGATGAAGGTGTCCGCACCGACATACCTACATGCCTGACGGACTTCTTCCATAGTGATGTTCGGGTCTCTCAAGGTTATGTTGCTCTTGATGGTGCCTGAGAACATGAACACGTCTTGAAGCATTTGTCCGACAAACGCTCTGAGCGAGCGAATCTTGATTTTTGTGATGTCGATGCCATCAAGCAAGATCTGACCCGACTGGATGTCATAGTCGCGGGTGAGCAGTGCGAGAATGGTGGTTTTCCCTGCCCCCGTAGCGCCTACGAAAGCGACGGATTGTTTCGGATCAACTTTGAAACTGACGTTTTTGAGCACCCACTCGTCTTCGATGTATTGGAACCAGACATTCTTGAATTCGATTTCACCTTTGACTTCATCGAGTTCGATGGCTTCAGGCTCGTCTAGTACGGTCGGATGGGTATCAAGGATTGCGAATACGCGTTCGCTTGATGCGAAGGCGGATTGGACGATGTTGAACTGTTCTGCGAGTTGTTGAATCGGCTGAAAGAAACGACGAAGATAATTGTAGAATGCGAACAGCGTACCAACCGTGAGCGTCCCGGCTACGACCTGAAGCCCACCAAAGTAGAAAATGATGATGGTTGCGACCATGAAAAGCATGTACATGGTTGGTCTGTAGATGGCGAATACGAGGAGTTCACGAAGTTCGCTTCTTTTGAGTTTTTCGTTCTGAGCATCGAATTCACGTTTCTTTTCGCCTTCCTTGTTGAAGATCTGCACGACTTTCATGCCTGATAGGTGTTCGGCCAAAAAGCCGTTGAGCCTTGACATGTTGGTGCGCACTTTTCTATAAGCGATGCGTGAAAAGCGACGGAATACGAATGAGAAGATGACGATGAATGGCGTAATGATCATCACAAGCAAGGCAAGGCGCATGTTGAGATACATCATCGCACCGAGAATCCCGAAGATCATGATGAGGTTTCTTGCAACGTTTGACACCACGTTGGTATACATTTCGTTGAGTCTTTGCGTGTCATTGGCTACCCGTGTGACGAGTTTCCCCGTAGGCACACTGTTGAAATACTGGATGTC
Organism: Bacillota bacterium; assembly: GCA_051745505.1. Classification (GTDB taxonomy): domain Bacteria; phylum Bacillota_I; class Bacilli_A; order Izemoplasmatales; family Izemoplasmataceae; genus M55B118. Next base: position 4,220 of record JBNJEC010000038.1, on the reverse strand, counting down.
CTGCGTTTCCACGTGGGTGAAGATCTCTTCACGGATGTTATAAATGATGCGCTGACCGGTTTTTTGAAGCACCATGGTCTGCATGTATTCGAAGAGGCCTGCAAGCAATATGGAAATCACGAATGCAATGAGCAGCCACACAAGGCTTTGTGTAACGAGGCCTTCTTCTGCGAGGATGTCGATGCTGCGCCCGATGATGTAGGGTTCCACCAGTGCAAATCCAACGGAGAGCACGACGAGCACGAATGTGAGTATGAACCAGAGATAATAGGGTTTTGCATACTCTATCAGGCGGCCCAGGATTTGTTTGTCAGAATAGGTATACTGTCTTTTGTCCGTATCGATATCGTACATTTATGCCGCCTCCTCTTCGTCTTCTAGTCTTTGTCTCTCCACGAGGTCGTGATAGAATTCACAGCGCTCATAAAGCTCATCGTGCGTACCGATGTCAAGGACTCTGCCGTCGTCGATCACGATGATCTTGTCGGCATTCTTGATGGTGGAAATACGGTGGGCAATCAGAATGGTTGTCTTGCCTTCACGGATGGTTCTCAGATTTTTGAGTATTTTTTCCTCAGTTGACGTGTCAACGGCGCTCACTGAATCGTCCAAAATGAGAATTGGCGGTTCTTTCGCTAACGCACGGGCGATTGAAAGGCGTTGTTTCTGTCCACCCGACAAGGTCACGCCTCGTTCGCCGATGACGGTTTCATAGCCTTCTTTGAATTCCACGATGTTGTCATGGACGTCACTCAGTTTGGCCATGTCTTCAATGCGCTCGTAGGTTTCGCTTTCCTTGTCAATACCAAGTGCGATGTTGTTTTTGATGGTGTCAGAGAACAGGAAGCCATCCTGTGGCACATAGCCAATGCTTTCTCTTACTTGTTTGATTGGAAGGTTCATGATGTCATGCCCATCGAGCAGGAGTTCATTCTCTTCAAGGTTGTAAAGCCTGAGGAGAAGATCGACGATGCTTGTCTTGCCGCTACCCGTACGTCCGAGGATACCGACCATTTCACCCTGGTTGATTTTGAAGGTGATGTCTCTTAGGACATAATCAGACCCATCAGGGTATTGGAAATCAAGATGGTTGAATTCGATGTTGCCATCGAGTTTTTCTATATTGAGGGGGTTGTCGTCGTAAATGTCCACAGGTTCGTTCAGAATGCGTTCGATTCTCTCAAGAGACGCACGGCCTCTGCTTCTTACATTGATGATTTCACTGATCGCCATCATCGGCCAGATAAGCATGCCGAAGTACGATAAAAACGCAACCAGGTTCCCGACTGTGAAGGGGTCGGCCGTACCGCTTGTTGAGCGGACGAGTTCGGCGCCAAACGCGATGATGAGCACGAACACGAGGCTTACGATGGTCCGCACGATGACACGCATGAGCATGGCCATGCGGGCAAAGCGTACGTTTTTCACGCGTGCGATTTCATTTCTTTTGAGGAAGTGCTTGATTTCCAGGTTCTCTTTGACAAACGCCTTGATGACCGAGATGCCTGACAAGCTTTCCTGAGTAACGTCTGAGAGGTCCTCAAACGCCTGTTGGGATTCACGGAATCGTTTGCGCATCTTGTTGCCGATGGTAAGACCGGTGGTCGTAATCATGATGAACGGCACAATCAAGATGAGTGTGAGACGCGCATCAAGCATGAACATGCGAATAAAGACAAGCGCTCCGAGGAACGTCGCATCCACCATCATGATCATGCCAGGACCTACCGCACGGCGAATGGCGCGGATGTCGTTGGTGAAGTGCGCCATGAGGCCTCCGACCTTGCGTTCCGAATAAAAACGGTTGGAGAGTTTGAGGGCATGGTTGAACATGTCTTCACGCAGTTCGAACGTCACGCGCCTTGAAGCGCCCATGATGCCAAAACGCCAGAGGAAACGCCCACTCACGATTAAAGCTGCGATGCCTGCGAGCGTTAGAATGAGGCTTTCAAGCGTATCGAACATCTCCGCTTCGCTCAGTGTGCCTTTTGAGTACGCGTCGAGTTCGTCGACGAGACTACCGATGATGACAGGCACCTCAAGTTGGGCGAGGTCAACGATGACAAGCGCAATAACGCCCATCAAAAAAAGATGGAAAAACTTGATATAGTATTTGTTTATGGATTTTGAAAATAACATGCTACACACGTCCTATCTTGTCAAAAAGTCTTTTTAATGTATGGAGTTCGTCTTCACTTAAAGCATCGAAAATCTTGCCGATGGCGCGATCACTTTCAAGGACGTTGGTCTTTGCGATCAGTTTCCCGCGCTCACTCAGGGTGATATGAAACACACGCCCGTCCTCATCACAGCGTTTCTTCTCGATGAAGCCGGCTTTTTCGAACTTGTGCATGATTTCAGTCATGGTCGGCTTGGACAAATCAAAATGCCTCGCAAGTTTGGAAACCGTCATGGCGTCTTCCTTGTCGATGGCTCTCAGATAGGCGAACTGCCTGTCTGTCATGCCTTTGATGGCCAGTTCCTCGTAAACTTCCTTGCAACTGTCGAAGTACATTTTGAGGACTGCATTGAATGATTCTCTGAAGGTTTCATTATCCAAGAAACCACCCCGTTTCAATTATTGTTAGGTTGTGCCTAACCAAAGAATACTTTTCTATTCTACTACACTGTGACACATTGTCAATACATTCGAATAAAAAATGCCGGAAAGGGTTTTCCGACATTTTTTGATGGTGCTATTTTCTTTTTTTGATGATGGTGAGTGTTGCGACTGTAATGACTGTACCTGGCAGTAGGAGCCATGGCAGGTAACTTGTGTTGCTTGCTTCTTCAGGCGCATTTATCTTCAGAACTTCGATGTCTATGCTCGATGTCACGGTGTCGCCTTTTTGGTTCATGTACTCAACTGTGTAGGTGTAGGTCCCTTCTTTGGCCGCGTTATCGGTGTAGGTGTTGTTCAGGACTCTGTAGTTGTGTGCGTCAAAGGTCTCCATATCTTCACTTTCCACTATGAGCTGATTGAGCTGTGTTTCATTGAGCACTGTGGTTGTGGTTGTTTGGATGGTTTCGCTGAAGGCGAAGACCGGTGCGACGTCATCCACCACATCCACGGTGAGCTTATGGCTTGTGTCATTGCCGGCGTCATCACTCACTTCAAAGAGAATTTCGTATTTGCCGACTGTCCCGCTTTGATATTCGTTTTCAAGGACTACGACGTCGTTAGTAGACAGAATCGAATCATTGTCATCGACGGTCATTTTGCTTATATAGGTCTCGATATCGAACGTATCCTTGTAGGATTCCTTCTTGTAGCTATGGCTTCTGAGTGTCGGTTCGATGTCATCCTCAATCAGAATCGTGACGGTTTTGAGGGTTTCATTGCCACTTTCATCCGTCGCTTTCAGTGTCATGGTGTATTCGCCGCTTTCACCTTCTGAGGGGAAGGTATCACTTGCGATTTCAAAGGCTATGGCCTCACTTGCCGTATGGTTGTCTGAAACGCTGTATTGCGCAAACAGCTCTTCGAGGGTTTTCATGGACGACTGATTGATGGTCTGGGTATCCTGACCATTGATTTGAGGGGCCTCGCTGTCTTCTGTGGTAATGGTGATTGAATGCTCTTTGGTATTGCCGGAGGCATCGGCGATTTCAAACGTGAGGTTTGAAGTCCCGAGTACGGTTTCATTGCCTGTGTAGGTGTCGCTTGTGATGGTGTAGGCATCAATGACACCGTCATACTCATCACTGAGTGTCGCGTGCTCGCCAATGATCGCATCCACAGTCGTTGGACTGTTCACATTGACGCTAAGCGCGTCCACACTGTCAATAATCGGCGCGAGGGTATCGACGACTTTCACATTCAAGGTATAGGTCGCTTCATTGCCTGAAGAGTCCTCTACGTAAAGATCAATCGGATACGTGCCTTTAACCTGATTGTTCGGTCCATATTCATCCTTTGCGATAATGATGGCGTCGCTGATGTCCCCATCGATTTCATCGGTGGCCGTGATATGGTTGTCAACCAGAGTCTGGGCACTCACGGGTGCGTCGTACCCAAGGATGAGCGTCGATTCGCCGCCGAATACGGGCGGGGTGTTTTCGATGGTTTGATACTCCACGTAATCGGTGGCGACGGTGCCCTCTTCAAGTTGGAAGCCATCAAAATCATAAACGGCTACATGCTGGGCGACGTCACCGCCTTGAAACTCGAAATCAAGCACGTCCGCATTCGCTTTGAACGTACACGATCGTACGAACCA
>JBNJEC010000037.1:0-10493 GCA_051745505.1 Bacillota bacterium | reverse complement strand
TTCAGTCCTTTGGAGGGATTTCTATGCCACAGTATTCTAAAGAACTCATCAACAGTATCAACCAAGACATCAGTGAGCACTTCACCCACCTCTATCCTATCACAGATGACATGGAAAAAACATTAGACGGCGTTTCGAGACTTGTCATGCTCGATAGGTATACGCAAAAGGATTTGAATCTTAAAACACTCAAGGAAGGCGACCTCGTTCTTACCATTGTAAGAGACGACCCGAAATTCCCTGCAAGGGGCGTTGGGGTCATCCATTCGATTGACGGGGACAACCTTACGATAAAAGTCGAACCAGACTATCTGGCCAACACAGAAGACGCCGATGAAAACGGCTTGATTACAAGACCGAGAAAACAGGTGGACAAACCTCTCGAGCTTTTCTTCGAACAGATTGCGAAGCGTCTCGCCAAGCATCTTGGCCAGGATGAATCAGAAGCCGTGCAGGATGCATTCTATGAGGAAGTATCCAGTTTCAATTTGGTGCCTGCTGGGCGCGTCCTATTCGGTGCCGGCTCAGAAACCCAGGTCACCTACTTCAACTGTTTCGTCATGCCGTTCATCCACGATTCAAGAGGCGGAATAAGCGATCACAGAAAACAGGTCATGGAAATCATGTCCCGTGGGGGTGGCGTTGGAACCAACGGATCAACGTTAAGACCCAAGAACGCACTTGCCAAAGGCGTCAACGGGAAATCAAGCGGTGCCGTTAGCTGGCTTAATGACTTGAGCCAACTCACTCACCTTGTCGAACAGGGCGGTTCTCGCCGTGGTGCACAGATGATCATGATGGCTGACTGGCATCCAGACATCATCGATTTCATCATTTCCAAAATGCAGAACCCGAAAATCCTTCAGTTCCTCATCGATACCATCGATGACCCGCAAATCAAGAAAGCCGCACAAAACAAACTCAAATTCGTACCTCTGAGCGACGAAGAAATAGAAATCAACGAATATATTTTGGAACAGGCGAAAAAAGACAGTTCCAAATTCTCAAAAAAGATCATCGATACCGCCTTTGAGCGTCTCAACAAGGGTGGCCACTACGAAGTAAACGATCCTGAATTCCTGAGTGGCGCAAACATATCCGTCGCCATTACAAAGGATTTCATGGACGAAGTGGAAAACGATGCCATCCACGAACTCAAATTCCCTGACATCGACAATTACGACGAAGCCCAGAAAGAAACCTATGACAAGCACTGGCAGGAAGTCGGCGACGTCCGTGAATGGGAAGCCATGGGGTACCCACTCAAAACCCATTCTACAATCAGAGCCAAGGAACTTTGGAATCTCATCAACATCTGTGCGACCTATTCAGCCGAACCGGGCATCTTCTTCATCGATAATGCAAACGAACAGACAAACGCAAAAGCGTATGGACAGAAAGTCGTTTCCACCAATCCTTGTGGTGAACAGCCACTCGCGCCTTACTCCGTATGCAACCTCGCGGCATTGAACCTTGCCAACGCAGTTGACAAGGACGCAAAAGAAGTCAAGTGGGAGCAACTGAAACGAACCATCAAAACCGCCGTTCGACTTCAGGATAACGTCATCGACAAAACCTATTACTTCCTTGAAGAGAACCGTGAACAGGCACTCGGCGAAAGAAGAATCGGACTCGGTGTCATGGGACTCCATGACATGCTCATCTGGATCAACAAGACCTACGGCAGCAAAGAAGGCATCGACTTTGTCCAGGACCTCTTCAAGTTCATTGCGACCACAGCCTATGAAACCAGCATAGAACTCGCCAAGGAAAAAGGGTCTTTCCCTTACCTTGCAACGCAGGAAAACCGCGACAAGATGCTTGAAAGCGGCTATACGAAAAAACTGCCTGAAGCCATTCGAGAAGGCATTCGCAAACACGGTATCAGAAACTCTCATCTTCTCACCATCGCACCGACTGGATCAACGGGCACCATGGTCGGTGTCTCCACCGGACTTGAACCTTACTTCGCGTTCAGCTATTTCAGAAGCGGACGCCTTGGGAAATTCATCGAAGTGAATGCCCCAATCGTCGAAGAATTCATCAGTAAAAATTCTGAATACAGCGATGATTCCCTTCCTGAATTCTTTGTGAGCGCCATGGACCTTCCCCCAGAAGCTCATGTCGACATGCAATGCGCCATTCAGTACTGGGTCGATTCTTCCATTTCCAAAACCGTCAACGCACCAAAAGGTTATACGGTCGAGGAAGTCGAAGGGGTCTACAAACGTCTTTACTTTGGTGGTGCCAAAGGTGGAACAGTCTATGTGGACGGTTCAAGAGACGCCCAGGTGCTCTCTCTTACCAAAGACGACGACAAAACCAAGGAAAAACCGAAACAGGTTGATATCAAGGACCTCGGCATTGACGTCAAGGAAGAGAAAAAACAACGTAAAGAGCCGAATACCAAGGGGCTACGCAGTGACAGACAGGATAGAAACATCGGCGTTGAAGCCGGCGATCTTTGCCCTGTATGCAACGAAGGCACCGTTGAAGATGTCGGTGGCTGCAACACCTGCACCAATTGTGGCGCCCAGCTCAAATGCGGATTATAAAATTTTAGAGGAAAAGCCAACCGGCTTTTCCTTTTTTATCGTACGCACGGGTGTTATAATTTAACTGAGAGGGGTGGTTGAATGAAAACCGCATTGTTAATCGGTATTGAAAGAAGAAGCCGTACCGCACTGAAATACGACATGAACGAAATCAAAAACCTTGCCCGTTCCCTGAAAGTAGACGTCACCCATACGCTTACCCAATCAATCAGGCAGGTATCGTCCGCCACGAAAATCGGCAAGGGAAAGCTTGATGAAGCCAAAGCACTTCACGATACGCATGATTTTGACTATGTCATCTTCAACGAAGAACTGACCAACACACAAATCAGAAACATCGAAGAGGTACTTGATACCGCGATTTTGGACAAGACCCTTTTGATTTTGGAGATTTTCGCAAGACGAGCGAAGACAAAAGAAGCCATGCTTCAAGTCGAAGTCGCACAGCTCAAGTATCTGCGTCCAAGACTGAGCGCCATGCGCGATTCTTTTTCCCAGCAACAAGGCGGCATCGGACAAAGAGGGCCCGGTGAGAAGAAACTCGAACTCGACAGACGTAAAATCGACAAGGAAATCAACACCTTGCAAAAGTCCCTCGACCATATCGTCCACGTCAGGAAGACCAACCGCATAAAGCGCAGCAACAGTCCCATCAAAAATGTCTCCATAGTAGGGTATACGAACGCTGGAAAAAGCACCCTCATGAACGTTCTTTTAAATCATGCAGATGAAGAGTTCCCGAAACACGTGGATACCAAGGACCGTCTCTTTGAAACCCTTGAGACATCCACAAGACGGATTAAATTCAAAGACAAAAAACCCTTTACTCTGACCGATACCATCGGTTTCATCTCAAACCTTCCCCATGAACTCGTTGAGTCCTTCAAAGCGACCCTTGAAGAAATCAAGGAAGCGGACCTTCTGCTTCATGTAGTGGATTTTTCTCACCCCTATTACATGGAACAAATTGAGACCACCAACGCAGTCCTTAATGAACTCGGGGCGTCCGACATAGAAACCATCTACGTCTTCAACAAAATCGATTTGATTCATTCCGTGCCCCCGCCTAACTGCACGCCTTCCATCAAGGTCTCTTTGAAAACAGAAGAGAATATTGACGAACTGATCCACATCATTCACAAGACCCTTTTCAAAGACGACCGCACCGTCATCTTCAACATCCCCCAAAAAGAAGGCGACATCGTTCACATGCTCAATGAATACGGGGAAGTGCTGGAAACTTATTATGAAGAGAATTCCGTCAAAATCAAAGCCCGAGTATCCAAGCCTCTCAGAGACAGACTAGAAGAATATATCGCTTGATAATGCCGTTTCCCATTAAATAACCCCGGTCCTTTGACCGGGGTTTGTTTATGGTGATTTGCTCATGTCATTCAGTTCATTCAAGGTTTTCTTAAGAGACTTCAGGCTATCGACACGGGAAAGTTCACGTCTGAACATGGCCGCGTGTTTGATGCCTTTCAGATACCAGGCGGCGTGTGAGCGCATCTCCAAAAGTGCGACCTTGTTGCCTTTTTCCCTGATCAACAGTTCAGCGTGGCGTTTGATCATGTCGAGTCTCTCTTCAAGCGTGGGTGCCTTGATGTGATGGCCGTCTTTCAAGTACGTGTGTATTTCTCTTATGAGCCATGGGTTCCCCTGAAGGGCTCTGCCGACCATGACCGCGTCCACACCGGTTTCCTCAAGCATTTTCTTTGCATCGTCTGGCGTCTTTACATCCCCGTTGCCGATAACGGGAATGTTTACGGCTTCCTTGACCTGTCTTATAATGTCCCAATCCGCGTATTTGCGATACATCTGTACGCGGGTTCGCCCGTGCACGGCAATAGCACTGGCTCCTGCGGCTTCCAATTTTTTGGCCAAGCTGACCGCATTGATGTGCTGCTTGTCCCAGCCGCTTCTTATTTTCACTGTAATCGGCACGCTTGAGACTTCGACCATGGCGCCAACAAGTTCCGCTGCATGGTCTTCGTTTTGCATGAGTGCGGAGCCTGCACCGGATTTTACGACCTTCGGGACCGGACAGCCCATGTTGAGATCAATCGTATCGATGTTTTTGACGTGGTCACAGACATATTTGGTCGCGTATGCAAGCATGTCTTTTTTGAATCCAAACAGTTGCAAGGCGATATGTTTTTCGTGCGGTTCTACATTGAGCATGGCAAGGGTTTTTTCATTGCCATAGTAAATCGCGTCACTCGATATCATTTCCGTATAAATGAGCGCGGGCGCCATTTCACCGAGAATCGTGCGAAACGCCCCATCGGTCACTCCGGCCATGGGGGCGACTACAACTTCTGATTCATATGTTTTGTTGCCTATCTTAAGCACATTAACACCTCCAGTAAACGTCCTTATTGTGCCACATTACTGGTGGTTTTGCAACGCTTTGGAATTTATTCTCTGTGCATGCTATAATTGGGTGGGTGATAAAGTTGAAAGATTATTTAGCAAAAGCGTACGCATTTGACGGCAAAGTCCGTCTTTATGCCGCAAATACGACACGCACCGTTTATGAAGCACAGAAAATCCACGGCCTTTGGCCGACTGCCTCAGCCGCTCTGGGCCGTTTGCTTAGCGGAAGCGCCATTATGGGAGCGATGTACCGCGAAGGCGACGAGCTTACACTCCGTGTCATCGCGGATGGTCCTTTGGAAGGGATGGTCACGACCGCTGACGCTTATGGCAATGTCAGAGGGTATGTCGGCAATCCGCAAGTCTTCCTTCAGAAAAACGATTCCGGCAAACTCGACGTTGCAAAGGCCGTCGGACCTGGTCGCCTTTCCGTCACAAAGGACCTTAAGATGCGCAACATGTTCACAAGTGGCATAGAGCTACAAAGCGGCGAAATTGCCGAAGACCTCGCCTACTACTTCACTGCGAGCGAACAGATTCCCTCAGCCGTTTCCCTTGGCGTAACGGTCAATGACGACAACACCATCAAGCAGGCTGGTGGGTTCATCCTCCAAAGGATGCCCGGATGTCCTGAAGAGACCATTGAACTGATTGAACAACGTCTCAAGGAAGTGCCTGCAGTATCCGAGATGCTTGAAGAGGGCCTGTCTCCTGAAGCCATGATAGACGCGATCACCAAGGGTGATCACAAAATTCTTCTCACCATGGATCTGGCGTATCATTGTGACTGCAACCGCGAAAAGTTCGAACGCGGACTCATCTCACTCGGTGAGAAGCAACTCAAGGAAATTCTTGAAGACGACGGGCACATTGAAACGGTCTGTCATTTTTGCAAAACCAAGTATGAATTCAACGCTTCACAGATTGAAGATTTGATTGAAGAGACAAAAAAATAACGCGTTGCCATGTCCGAAAGGACGTGGCTTTTTTTGTGCAAAAAAAACGCTGCCTGGCAGGCAGCGCTTGATTTATTAAAACATCTTGAGATACATGTCTCTTTCCCACTGTGAGACGCGTCCGCGGTAATCATCCCATTCAGCGTCTTTGGCGATGACGAACTTTTCATAAATATGGTTTCCGAGTGCTTCTTGGACGACTGCGTCTTCCTTGAGTTCCTTAAGCGCGTCCTTGAGACTGCCCGGTAAGTTCTTGATCCCCATTTCTTCTCGGGTTTTTCTATCAATCGCATATAGATTCATTCGAACCGGCTTTGTTTTGTTGAGATTTCTTTCAATGCCATCAAGACCACTTCTTACAATGACAGCCATTGCCAGGTAAGGGTTCGTTGTGGCATCGACACTTCTGATTTCAGTACGGGTTTTCTTGCCGCGTACACTTGGAATTCTGATCATGACTGAGCGGTTTGAATCGCTCCATGAAATATAAGTTGGCGCTTCAAAACCAGGAATAAGTCGTTTGTAGGAATTGACGATCGGGTTGGTGATGGCAGTATAACCCCGTGCATGCTCCATAATGCCGCCAATCCAGCCTTTGGCTACTTCACTCATGCCGTCATCGGTGTTCGGATTGTCGAATACGTTGTTGCCGTCTTCATCGGCAAGTGAGCAGTTGAGGTGCATCCCTGAACCGTTCACACCTTCAATTGGTTTGGGCATGAAAGTCGCATGAAGATTGTGTCTTTTGGCGACGTTTCTGACCACGAGCTTGAAAGTTTGAAGTTTGTCAGCGGCTTCAAGCGCATCATCGAATTCAAAGTTGATTTCATGCTGTGAAGGGGATACCTCATGGTGTGAAGCTTCCATTTTGAACCCAAGTTTCTGAAGTTCCAACACAATGTCTCTACGGCAATCCTCACCCGCATCAACAGGACCAAGATCGAAATAGCCACCACGGTCGTTGAACGCAAGCGTCACTTCACCCTCGCTGTCTCTTTGGAAAAGGAAGAATTCCGGTTCCACACCAATTTTCAGTCTGTGGAATCCTTTTGTCTGCATGTATTTGAGGTTTCTTTTGAGATTGACCCTGGGGTCTCCCTCAAAAGGCTCTCCGTTTGGTTTGTGCACATCACAGATGAGTCGTGCTACGTTTCCATACTCCGTGTTTTCCCATGGTAGAACAAGCCAGGTGTTTCTGTCGGGATAAAGATACATGTCAGTCTCTTCAATACGGGAAAACCCGTCAATTGAGGATCCATCGAACATGACATTGTTATCAAGCGCGTCTTCAAGTCCTCCGACAGGAATTTCGACGTTCTTGATCACCCCGTGAATATCTGTAAAACACAAGCGAATGTATTTTACCTGATTCTTTTTTGCATCATCAAGAATTTGTTGTTTCGTCATTTTGTCCATTGAAATTGTCTTCCCTTCCGATTCTTTTTATAGGGTTATTATAGAGCATACTGCATGGTAACTTCAAGAAAATAACGATGTAAACGGTATTAAAAAGGCCGCTGAAGACATTTTCAATGTCGGGCGGCCTTGATTATATCAAGAGATTCCTTTATTCATACAAAGGAAATTTGTCCGTGAGCTTTTTGACTTTGCGTCTGACTTCGTCCAGGATATTTTCGTTAGCCGGGTTCATCAGCGTATCGAAAATGAGACGTGCAACGTCTCTCATGGCATATTCATCAAAACCGCGCGATGTAAGCGCCGGGGTTCCGAGTCGAATGCCACTTGTAACGAACGGTTTTTCCGTATCGTTAGGGACCGTGTTCTTGTTGCAGGTGATGTTGACACTTTCAAGAATCTTTTCCGCTTCTTTGCCTGTAAGGGTCGTGAGACTCTTGACCTCAACCAGAACGAGATGGTTGTCAGTTCCTCCGCCGATAACATGAAACCCAAGACGGGTTAACTCGTCAGCCATTGCATTCGCATTGGTGACGACCTGGCTCTGATACACCTTGAAATCAGGGGAAAGCGCCTCTTCAAATGCTGCAGCTTTCGCGCCGATAATGTGCATGAGCGGCCCTCCCTGAATGCCTGGGAAAATCGTTTTGTTGATGGTTTTGTAGAGGGCCTTGTCGTTGGTGAGAATGAGTCCACCTCTTGGGCCTCTGAGGGTTTTGTGGGTTGTAGAGGTGACAACATCCGCAACCTCGCAGGGATTGTTGTGGTGTCCTGTTGCAACCAGACCTGCGATGTGGGCCATGTCCACCATGAGATATGCGCCGACTTCATCGGCGATGGCTCTGAACTTCTTGAAATCAATCTCTCTTGAGTAGGCACTCGCTCCAGCCACAATCAGTTTCGGTTTGAGTTTTTTTGCAATGTCCATCACTTCGTCGTAATCGATTTGTTCGGTATCATCGGATACGCCGTAACTGTGGAATTCGTAATCAATTCCGCTGAAGTTCATCGGATGGCCGTGGGTAAGATGGCCACCGTGATCAAGGCTCATCCCAAGAACCTTGTCTCCATGATCAAGAAGGGCGCGGTATGCCGCCATATTGGCGGTTGATCCCGAATGTGGCTGCACATTGGCATACTTCACTCCAAAAAGCGCTTTGGCTCGGTTGCGCGCAAGCGTTTCTACAGTGTCGACGAATTCACATCCGCCGTAGTAGCGTTTTTTCGGATACCCTTCCGCATACTTGTTTGTCAGAATACTGCCATCCACTTCAAGAACAGCTTTTGATACGAAGTTTTCACTCGCAATCAATTCAAGATGGGTTTCCTGTCTTTTTCTTTCGTTGTGTATCGCTTCGTAAAGTGCTTCATCCTGTGCTTTCAATGCATTCATATTACGCCTCCTAAATCTAGAGTCTCGGTTTGATTAATTTCTGGTTCAACCACATTACAAGTCCCATGAACAAAGCGAGGATAAGAAGTATGAGTGCACCACTCACCATCCAGAACATCTGGGGAAGCAGCTGAATCAGGACGTCGTTGCTTGATAAAATCCAGTCATCGTTTGTAAAAAATATTTCATGGAACAAGGTGAATACCAAGGAGAAGTCGATGATGAACCACCCGCCGAGAAAGAGAATCACGAACGTAGGAAGAATGTAGATGTCTCTCAGACTGGTGTAAAAAAGACGCATGTCCTTTTTATAAAGAACAAGCCCGCTCAGGACAAAGACAAGCAGTGCAATCCCTCCTGCGATGCGTACGCCGGTGTAGACATCCCTTACGTCTTCCATGTGTCTGATTTCGATGTCTCTCATGACAGGTCCTTCAGTCTCAGCGTCCGGCCCGAAATTGAGATCATCTCTTTTGTAATTGAGATAATCCATCAGTTCGCCGCTGACGTAATCGTGATCGTATTCGATCTCGGCGTGAGAATCGTAAAGGCCTTCGGATAGGTTCATGTAGGGTCTGGTTGTGAGAAGTGACGCCGCAAGAGCAATCACGAAGATAGGAAAACTGATAAAAAGCAGTATTTTAAATATGCGCATGGCTCCACCTTATTCTGAATAAAACACGGTGCAAATAGCACTCATGCTTTATGACTTTTGTTCGAGTGCTTCAAAGCATTCAAGCGTATTTTGAAGCAATGAGGCAATGGTCATCGGTCCGACGCCACCGGGAACTGGGGTGATGTGGGCCGCTTTTTCCTTGGCGCTTTCGAAATCGACATCGCCAATGAGTTTGTCTTCGACACGATTCACACCGACATCGATGACGGTCGCGCCTTCTTTTATCATATCACCTGTGACCATTTTTGGCCGGCCAACCGCTGCAACAAGTATATCAGCCTCTTGGGCAAGCTTTTCTAGGTTCCGCGTTCTTGAGTGTGCGATGGTCACCGTGGCGTTTTTGTTGAGCAAGAGTTGAGCGACGGGCTTGCCGACGATGTTGCTTCTGCCGATGACGAGCGCCTGTTTGCCTTCAATGTCGATTCCGGTATTTTCAAGCAGCGTCATGATGCCTTTTGGCGTCGCACTGACGATGCCCTTGGTACCGATTTGAAGGGCGGCGATGTTCATCGGATGGAATCCGTCCACATCCTTGTGGTATTCAATCGTGTTGATGACCTTGTTGGCATCGATGTGATCCGGCAAGGGCAGTTGTACGAGGATGCCGTGCACATCAGGGTCGTTGTTCAATTTCTCTACGAGATCAAGCAGTTCTTTTTCCGTGATCGAGGCGTCCTTGTTGATGGCGGTACTTCTGATGCCTGCACGTTCGCAGGCACGGTGTTTCATGCGGACGTACGTTTCACTCGCAGGGTTCTCCCCTACAAGCACAACGACCAGATGGGGCGATTTCCCGTACTTTTCAGTTAAGGTTTCAACTTGCTTTTTCACGTCTTTTCTTATCTCTTTGGACAATGCTTTTCCGTCAATAATACTCATGAATGACTCCCCTTCTTTGTGGTATAGGAATCCACGATTTCTCCGAAAAACATGATGTGCGTATCGTGGTTCTTGTAGTGGCGTTCCTTGATGGATGGTTGAATGAGTGCAGGCTCCTGAGATTGTTGATAGATGATCTTGCATTCATACTGAAGGGCGCACTCTTCAATGATTGGCGAGGTTACCTTTTTGCTTTCTTTCAAGGTAAGGCCCGCTTCTTTGAACTTGTCGATGTCTCTGCC
>JBNJEC010000036.1:0-10499 GCA_051745505.1 Bacillota bacterium | reverse complement strand
ACGGCTATCATGAGTGGGAGAATGAAAATGATTTCTTCGGTGTTGAGCAGGAATACCGCCATGAAAATTTGACCGACTGCGTGCCCAAGAGAGCCCATGATGCTGACGGATATGATGGTAAAGCCAGGAAGTTTCTTGAAAAGGACCATAAGCGCAAAGGCCACCATTCCGCCTGAGAAACTCAGATAAAACGCGGGACTGAAAAGTCCGGTCACGAAACTGACTAGCAGAATTCTTATGATGAGGACTGCGAAAGCGTCCTTGATACCGTATGTGTATATAATGATCAATACCACGATGTTGGCAAGGCCGAGCCTTATCATGGGCAGGCCTGTGAACCCTACAATAGCCGTTCTCTCAACGATGTTGAGAACAACGCTCACCGCTAACATGATCGCTAGAAAAACGAGTCTTTTTGTTTGCATAAAATCACCGTCTAATATTCTATCACGGGATAACTTATAATACAACTTTTATCATGTATTTTTGGCTTCATCCAAATCGAAGTAGGCAACCCCGACCGTACCGACGCCGGTATGCGCGCCAATGACTGGTGTGATTGGTGCGGCATAGTGTCTATGGTTCGGGTATTTTTCCTCAATGCGGTTGAAAATATATTCGAAGCCTTCCTTGTTGTCGGAAGTGTCATAAGTGACCACGAAATTTTTCTTGCCTTCCAGGTCTTCCAAAATCTGATCGCCCATTTTCTTAAGTGCCTTGTTGATGGTGCGGATTTTTTCAAACGGAACGATTTTCCCTTCGTCGTTGACTTGAAGAATGGGTTTGATCTTTAGAATTCTTCCCATGAATCCTGCAGCCCCTGACAAACGTCCATTTTTGACGAGCAAGCGAAGATTGTCCACGAGGAAATACTGTCTGCGGCTAAGTGAAAGTGTCTCTAGATACGGTATGATTTCCTCAGGGCCTTTGCCTTCTTCTATCATTCGAAGCGCTTCAATTGAAACAAACCCTTCGCTGATTGCCGCATTCATGCTGTCGACAACGTGAATGTTCAAATTTCCCTCATAGGCGTTTTTCGCCATTTTACAGGTTTGATAGGTTCCACTCAACTGTGAAGAAATGGTTACGATGATGACTGAATCATACCCTGCGTCTTCAACCGTATGAAGGGTTTCGTCGATTTCACCGATGGGTGGCATCGATGAGGTAGGAACCAGAGTGTCGTTTTCCTTTAGTTGACTGTAAAAATCATTGGCGTTGATTTCGACATAATCCTTGAAGGATTCGCCACCGATTTGAATTTGACAGCGAATGATGAACAAATTATCCGTATTGACATCCACATAATCAAGGCATCCGGTACTTACAGCGATTACAGCGGTTTTGTTGGGCATAGATTATTCTCCTTTTTTGTTCAACAGTTTATAAAGCAGGCTTAGTGGCCAAAACAGGACACCTAGTGCCGCAATAATGGACCACGGGCCGATTTCAGGAAAGAATACGAAGTTGACTATCATGATGATGGCGATGATGAGCAGACTGCTTAAAAACGAGAAAAGCAGCGCATTCTTCGTGCGTTTCTTCTCTCTTTTGAGATTGGATGAGCGTCCGTTTTCAAGATCGGGAAGATAGACTTCTTCAGGATCTCCGAAATCTTCGATGGTTTTGTCGATGGCTTCTTCTTCACTGTATCCCTGGTCTTTCAGGTCTTCCACTTTTTCGTATAGAAATGTCCTAAGGCTTTCCTTGGCAGATTCATCGTGTTTTCTGTTTTTGAAAATCCTTTTGACGAAGTCGTCAAGTCTCTTGTTCATGGTTATCCTCCAGAAATACCGACATAAGTTTCTTGAGCTCATACCATTCTTTTTTCTTTTCTTGGTAATAGGCTCTGCCTAAGGAAGTAAGGGTGTAATACCGTCTTTGTCTTCCGTGGGACTTGCTTCCGATATAGGACTTAATGAGTTCTTTTCTCTCAAGTCTTTGAACCATGGCATAAAGCGTCGCCTCTTTAACCGAAAAGGATTCCGATGTACGCTCACGGATTTCATTTGCGATTTCATAGGCGTAGCGGTCCTTTTCCTTGATCAAAGTCAGTATGACGCTTTCCAAGTGCCCTCTTAAGACATCTGAGCTGATCGTAGACATGTTTTGCCTCCAGGCTTCAATACTTGTTTTTGAAATAATCGGTGAGTTTTTCAAGTGAATCTATGAGGACCGCATTCTCTTCAAGGTGCATATCCTCGATCACTGCATCAATCATTTCATCATGGAATTTTTCATGAATCTTGAGAACCTGTTTGCCCTGACGGGTGAGACGGATGAATACTTTCCGCTTGTCTTCGTCCGTACGGTATCTTTCACAATATCCCTTGTCAACGAGACGGTTGATGGACGTTGTAAGTGTCCCTACAGTGACATGCAGACGTTTGGCGATGTTGGACATCGTGGCGTCTTCACTTTTCTGTATGGCTTCAAGCACATGGATTTCATTCATCGAAAGCGTGACGCCTTGTTGTCGCATGTGTTGTTGTTCTATGCGCAGGATGTTGTTGAACACATCCACGAGTAATTCATTGATGATTCCTTTTGGTGATGCTGGCATGATGTAAGTCCCCCTTTTCGTTTCACCCTATTATATCAAAGTTATGGGTGTTTTTACCACTTTTTTATAATCCATCCAATCCCGAGCGCGCCTGGTCCGGCGTGTGCGCCGACTACCGGAGTGAGTGGATGAATGTCGATAGCTTCCAAGTCATCGCTTTTTTCAAGCAGTTTTTCACGTATTTCCTTTGCGGTGTCCAGTGCATTCGCATGAATCAAAAAGACTTCTATGTCCTTTTCGTGATGGTCTTCAAGGAATTTCTCAACCAGTCGGTTCAAAGCCTTTTTCCTGGTTCTGATTTTTTCAATCGCTTCAACCCTTCCATCATGTGAAAGATGAAGGAGTGGCTTGATTTTGAGCATGCTTCCAATAAGACCGCTTGCGCCTGAGAGCCTTCCGTTTTTCACAAGAAACTTGAGTGTGTCGACAGAAATAAGCAAGCCCTGATTGTCTCTGATTGAGGCGAGTCTATCGAGGATTTCCGGAACCTGCGCCCCTTCTTGCGCCATACGCGCAGCTTCAAGGATCATGTAGCTTTCCGCATACCCCACGCTCAGTGAATCAAAAACGTGCACATCCACGTCTCCAACCATGTTCGCAGCCATGTGCGCCCCTTCATAGGTTCCACTAAGCTGTGAAGATATGGTTACGACAATGATGTCCGTGTAGCCCGCATTCTTTAAATCTTCAAATGTTTTCATCATGATGCCTGTGGCAGTCTGTGCGGTTGAAAGCGCAACATCCGGGTTCTCACTCAATTGCTTGTAAAACGTATCTGCGTCAATATCCACATAATCTTCATACTCGTTTTCCCCAAACAGGAGCATGCTTCTAAGCACTTTGATGTCATAGGGATGATCGATGTAGTCGATCCCTGAATTTCCACATACGACAAATCCGATTTTCTTACTCATTTTGACCCTCCGAGATTGTTTTGATATTCAAACTTTATGGTATAAAGATAACAACAAATCCCTTTATTGTCAATAAAAAAGGCGCCTGAGCACCTATTTTTCGTTTGCAGTCTCATTTGTTTGTCTTTTGTGGCAGTAAGGACAGATTTCATCCTCTTCATAAATTGGCTTTTCACAGTGAATGCAGGGTTTCATACTTGCGAGTCTTGATTTCTCTTCTTCCATGAACTTACGCCATGTGTAAAGCGTCTGAGCACTTAAAGCAGTGATCATGAACGCAACAAACCCAAAGAGGATGAATGCCACTGTGTAGCTGCTTAAAACGAAGGCAAGCAGGTAAAATACCGCACTCACAGTGAACCCCACAAATAAAATCGTGCGTACGAGTTTGTCTTTAAGCATCAGTGCAGCTCCAAAATGGTTTCACCCTGATTCATGGTGTAACGCCTTCTCGCAATTCTTTTTGAACGAATGCCGTTTGGATCCTGGATGGCTTTTTTGAGGGCGTTTCCACCTCTATAGCCATGAATCACGCGAATGGCCGTAACATCCTTGTCCGCTTTTTTGATGACTTTTTCGATATGGATGATGGCTTCATCGACCACCATGCCGTGTACGTCTACATCCAAAATCATCTAATCCTCTCCCTTTACAATGTCAAGTGGTGTCTTGATGGATACGCGTCTACCCTTTTTGTCTTTCAAGTAATCCTTGATGTAGGCGTCAATCTTCTCAGGATCGTTTTTCATCCAACTTTGTGTTTTCAAGTCAATTCCCTGGGTATAGGGACAACTTTGAATGCATACACCACAGTCGGTCCCCATGTTTTTCCAGAGCTTGAAACAGGACTGATCGTCGAACTTGTAAAAAAGTCTTCCGTTCACATTTCTCTGATGGGGCTTGATGGACTGGTTAGGACAGTTCATCAGGCAAAGGCTGCAGCGCTTGCAAAACGCTTCAAGCCCAAAGTCGACTGGCTCGTCTTCCTTGAGTGGCAGGGTGGTGAACACCGCGCCCAGCCGGATTCTGTCGCCATAGGTTTGATTGACGATATGGTTGGTCATCCCGATTTCTCCAAGACCCCCGTCATACGCAAGGGGGACGAGCGGCGCAGGAGAAAATATTTCACTTGCGAAGGTGGCATCATACCCTAGTGCCTTGGTATAGGCTGCCAGGCGACTTCCAATGTAGGCAATATCGAGGTAGATGTTCTGTGTTTCAAAAAGCTCTTCAAAATGTGGTGAACGATTGATGGCGTCGAGCGCCATTGATTTAAAGAAGACAATTGCATGCGTATAGTGCTTGTCCACTACTTTTCCATAAAGATCTCCTAGCGGTTCGCTTACGCCACCGTGAACATCGTAATAATGGCTTTTTTTCAATTTTACAATTCCGACTTCATCAGCACCAAAGCGCTTTGTGATAGCTTTTATATTTTCATTGAACGCTTCATGAACCTTTATCTTCTCAGTGGGTTTTTCCACAGATTCCATAAATTCATACATGTGTCTCATGTATTCGAAATTATTGGAATGAAGCGGAAAATAGGTTTTTTTGAAGGTATCGTCTTTCCTCAGACTGTTTTCAAAATCCATGCCTCTGATTTCATCGTCACCCTTCTTGTATTCAGGATGCTCACTGTAAAAAGCATTGTAACGTTTAGTGCCTTTTTCAAGACGGGCTCTTGAAAACATGGTGTCTCTCTCATCATAGTTTTTCTTCATGCAACCGCCTCACTTCAGTTTGGTCAAGTCGAGTTTTGAATCCGTGTCACCTTTTTCAATGCTCAGGATTGTACTGAGAATCGCTTCGTGCATGTGGTCCTGTGCTTCAGTGGTGAAGCCTCCGGTATGTGGTGAAAGCAGGACGTTATCAAACGTGTGAATGGGGTATTTGGAAGGCGCGAGCGCCTCGTTTTCCTTAGGGTACTGGTACCATACGTCACTTGCAAAGCCTTCAATCACACCGCTTTCAAGCGTTTCATAGAGGGCCTTTTCATCAATGATTTTACCACGGCCCACGTTCACGAGGTATTTTCCTTTGAGCAAGTCGAGAATGGGGGCGTTGAACGCATTTTCGGTTTCACTTGTAAGCGGTGCGGCGATGACGGTGATGTCTGAGTTTTTGACGAGCGCCGCAAGGCTTTTTTCTCTAACCGCGTCGCCGTAGTCCTTGCCCCTGTCTATGACGTGAACCGTGCAGTTAAAGGGTTCGAGCAGTGTCTTGAGCGTTCTTCCGATGCGCCCATAGCCAAATATGCCCACGTGGCGATTCCAAAGCGACACCCACTTCTTTCTCGAAGGCAGGTTTCTACCCGACCAGTCGCCGCCTTTTAGGTTGTTGTGGTAGTGAATGGTGTTTCCAAGCATCGCAAGAATAAGCTGAAGGGCTTTTTCACTGACAAAGTGCGAATGGGCGCTTGTGTTGAAAAGCATGATGTCATTTTCTTTGAGCGCTTCTGTGTCAATGCCGTTATGGCCTGTAAAAGGAATAATGACGGCTTTCAGGTTTCCTTGGACATCGGTTTTTTTAAAACGACCGGTTATGAAGACTTCAGCCTCACCGTAGTTTTCCGTGATTTCCACTTTGTCTGTCTTATTTAAAAAGCGTTTCAGCTTGTCATTCTCAGTATAGATTTTCATGGGTTATTCACTTTCCTTCTTGAATAAAAAATAATTTTTGTGGTTGGTGTAAACGAACGAGAGTTCCGCCTTTTTGCTGAGTATGTCAAAGGCTTCTTCGGTGAAAAAGCCGATATGGGTCTGATCACGGCGGTACCACCAGGTCAAAAATGCGTCATCCTCTTTGGGACGGAGACTGGTCATGATGGCGAGATACCCCTCTGGTTTCAACATGCCCGCGAGTCTTTTGAATTCCATCACCGGGTCACTCAGGTGTTCAAACACCTCAGTGGATGTGATGAGCGCATAAGTGTTGTCAAACACGGTCTTATCAGGCTTGAAATAAGGGTCGTAATGCGCTGCGTCAAAGCCTCTTCTTTTTAACAGTTCATAAAGCACAGGGCCAGGGCCACTACCGAAATCAAGGGCCTTGCCTTCACTCAGGTACGGATCCACCGTGGACGCCAAAAACCGTTCGAACATGTTCACATAGCCGGTATTTTCCATCGTGTTCTGATGGTTCTTGTATAAGGCGTGTTCATCGTCATGGGTGGGGTGATCAAGAGAATCCTTGAACGTGTAGCCACATTTTTCACACACGTGGTAGGTAACTTTGATTTCATCATCATGAAGCGTATGGGTGTTTCCCTCGCAGATTAAGCATTGAATCATATCGGCACCTCTCAGTAATTAAACATTATATACAAAATCAGTCGATATTTAAACCTTTGCGGGCTTCGAAATCCTCAAGAATCGATCTGAGTTCCTTCACAAAGGGATGATCAAGATACAGATGATAGGTCGCATACCTTGATAGCACTTTCTTTATGATATCATCTTTTTCATTGATTGAGGCAAAGAACTGGTGTTTGTTTTTGGGCTGTTTTTTAAAGGTCACGTTGAAGGTTTTTCTCAGGAAATTCTCATCGACATAAAGCTCGATGATGTCTCGGTTGAGGCTGTAGCCGGGCACGTTCACATCCCCATCACTGATGACGAGGGTTTTGTAGCCGGCTTTTGTGAGTTGCTCGTTGACATACTTGAGATTTCCAGACCCTCCACTTGGAATCACGCGGTAATGCGTCTCTTTTCCAAGAATGCGCAGTCCGCTTTCAAACCATGGTACGTCGTATTTTCCTTCCACCAGCAAAAAGATGCTTGACTTGTGCATGGGGTCTGTGATGGTTGTCATTTCTCGTTCGATATCGGATTTGTAAAGTGGGTGGACGCGGTAAGGAAATGCGTTGATGAATTTTTTCTGTCTTGAGACGAAAAGCGCCTGTTCGCTCAAATCAAGCACATCGTCAAGATCATCAAAATCAATGCTCTTTTCCAGTTCATCGGCCGCAAGGACGAGTCTGCCTCTTGAAAGGGTCTTTAGCCACTTGACTCTCAGATGTTTTTTCTCCTTGTCCTTCATGGTATCAGGATAGGCAATCTGATAATAGGGATTGCTATGGTAGTTGACGGTTCCCTTGAACGTACCGCGCTCGAAGTTTTCAAGGTTTGGTGTTTCCAATTCTTCTTGTGTGGGTGTATAATTAAGAGCGAAACATTGATTGACAAAGTGGCTCATGGGATAGGGCTTGACAGGCAGATAAAGATAGTGCATGTCAAGAATGTCTTCAAACGCGCCGTGACTCTTGTGTGCATTGAGCGTGTAATGGGGCGGTGTAAAAACCTTGGTGTACGTCTCTTCATCGATGGAGCATTCAATGACGACATCGTGTTTCTTGTTTCTGACGTCTTCGAAATCCACCTTGTGGTTGAAGAAAAGATCAAGCGCTCTTAAAAGCGTGGTCTTCCCTGAACTGTGCCGGCCTATGAACAGTGTATGGTTTCCAAGGACGACGGTTTCGTCTTTGAAAGCCATGAAGTTCTTGATATGCACGTGGTCAATCATGTTATCACCTTTTCACTGGGAGTTTTTTTATGGATAAACGGATAAAACTTAAAAACAAGGGATTCATCAATGAAGACGGAAAGTATGTACTTTACTGGATGCAGCATACTCAGCGCATCCATGACAATGGGTCACTCATTTACGCAATCAGAGAAGCAAACCGTCTGGACAAGCCTCTCAAGGTTCTTTTCGTCATTTCCAAGACATTCCCCGAAGGCGCCGACAGGCATTATCATTTCATGCTTGAAGGATTGCACGATCTAAGGGCGTCTTTTAAAGAAATGGGCGTCGATTTCACGGTTGAACTTGGTAAGTTTTTGGACATTGTTCCCACATATTTGAACAACGCGGCCCTTATGGTTATGGACAAAGCCTACACACGGGAATTGAGAGCCCTGAGAAATCACGTTGTCAAACGGGCGAAAGCCCTTAAAACAGTCGAAGTTGAAAGTGATCTGAGCGTCCCCGTCGAACTGGCTTCCAACAAACTGGAATACGCTGCGCGCACCATCCGCAAGAAACTTTGGAAAGCCCTTGAAACCAGGAGTACCTTCGAAACCCGCGAAGCCGTCAAACGGCCGAGCGAATCACACGCCGATCTTCTGAATACCCCCATTGAAGCCATCATTGAACACTGTGACATTGACCATGATGTGAAAAAGACAGAAAGGTTCAAAGGCGGTGAAAGCGAAGCTTTGAGACGGTTCGATTCATACATTGAAAACAAAATCAATCGATACAGTGAAAGCAACGATCCGGGAAAGTTCCTGACAAGCGAACTCTCACCCTACCTTCATTTTGGAATGCTTTCTCCCATGCACATGCTTAAAACGATTGAAAACGGCATGGAAAAGGGCCCCATCGACAAGGAAGCGGGGGATGCGTTTTTAGAACAGCTCATCGTGAGAAGAGAGCTCGCCTTCAACTTCGTATATTACCACAAAGACGGCTATGATGCATTTGATAAAATGACTGTGGAATGGGCCTACAAGACAATGAGAGCACACAAGGACGACCAGAAAGACACCCTTTATTCCATCGAGACCCTGATCAACGCAAACACGGACGACCCCTACTGGAACGCCTGCATGAGAGAAATGGTCGATACGGGCTACATGCACAACTACATGCGGATGTACTGGGGCAAGCAGATCATCAAGTGGAGTCCGTCATTTGAAGAAGCGTATGAACGCATCAAAACCCTCAACAACCGCTACTTTCTGGATGGCCGCGACCCCAACAGTTTCGCGGGCGTTGCATGGTGTTTCGGTCGACACGACCGAGCGTTTCAGGAAACGAAAATGCTTGGCAAACTAAGACCCATGACCAGCGGAGGCATAAAACGCAAATTCGACATGGAGCCTTATATGAAACGGTATCTAAAAAAGTAATGCCACAAAAATGTGGCATTCTTTTTATTATAGGTCGTAAACGGTCTGAATCTGAGCAGGGGTTTTTCTGAGCAGTCCGAACAGCGGTAGCAAGCCAAACAGCGCATTGATCGCATAGATGACAAGCAGGCCTCCAAAGACGGTGAAGACGCTCACGTCGAATACGTCCACAAGTTCGCCTGAGGCTTTGATGACTTCGTTGAGAGCGTAAGTCATGCCCAGATACCCAAGCACGCTTGAGAATGTGGTGATAAGCATGATTTCAATCAAAAAGAGCTTGATGATATCGAAGCGTCGCACACCGAGCGAACGGTAGACACCGATTTCATAAATCCGTTTCATCATCGATGATCGGATGATGAAATAGAATGCGGCCGCAGTCGCGACAAGCGTAACAACAGAGAATACGATGAGTCCACCTGAGCTCGAACGTCTGTCTTGACGTTCATCGTCATAGGCCTGGTCGTACATGTTGTTGAGAGGATCCTCAGAGCTATCACGCTCCGCCTCAAACGCTTCTGCGTCATCGACATAGAAGTATGCCTTGACCGAACCGCGTCTGAAGGCGTGGTTCTCAATGGCTTCACTGGTTGCGACGTAGCGCGTGATGTTGGGTCCATCAACATCCTCAAGGCCCG
This sequence comes from Bacillota bacterium, assembly GCA_051745505.1. GTDB lineage: Bacteria > Bacillota_I > Bacilli_A > Izemoplasmatales > Izemoplasmataceae > M55B118. Next base: position 469 of record JBNJEC010000036.1, on the reverse strand, counting down.
TTACTGGTTGGAGTCCACCTGTGTTGTTGGATTCATAGTCGATTTCATAAACACCGACCACCTCATAGTCGTACATCTCGACCATGACATCACCTATCAGTGATAGGTCGATGTTGCCAGATCCGTCATACGCATTGGAAGGCACCATGTTCACAGGCATGAGAACCTCGTTTGTTTCCGTGGGCAGGTCGCCTTCAAGCAATGTTATGTCCTCCTCAATCAAGTCAAGGGCGTAAAAGGAATTGCTATCAAGGGTGAGTCTTAGTGATTTGTCTCCGTAAAAGACGGGGGCTCCGCTTTCGACGATGCCGGTGATAGTCAGGGTCTTGCCCCCCGTGTCATGGAGCGCATCCAGACTCAAGAGGTCAGAATAGGTTGTGATGCCCATGTTTGGCAAAGTCCCGCTTCTAAGCATCTCATCGGCCAGGCTGGCGTCGATGAGGAAGCCTGAGTTGTCACTCGGCATGGA
>JBNJEC010000035.1:0-10764 GCA_051745505.1 Bacillota bacterium | reverse complement strand
GCTTGGCATGGTCGTCTTTTTGCTCGATGTACTCAAAGGCGGATTCGTGATTTTTCTCATCAGAATCGGACTCTTTGAACTGAGCGAAGTCTTCCATCCCCTTCTTTACGGGATTGCGGCCGCGGTTGGACACATTTTCCCGATTTTCTTGAAGTTCAAAGGGGGAAAAGCCGTCGCGACAAGCGTCGGAGCGTTTCTCTTTTACGCGCCTCTGGTCGGTGTGATTGGCCTTGCGATGTATCTTCTCGGACTCAAGCTTACGCGTTATGTAAGCGTAGGATCTTTGACGGGAGCGGCAAGCGTACTCATTCTATCATACATTATCTACTTTTTCGGACCCGATCCCACTTCAAACTGGGTTTATCTCTTCGGACAAGGCGATGATCTCTTCCTTCCGATTCTTGCAACATTCGGTGTGGGGCTCATATTCTACAGACACCGCAAGAACTTCGTGAACATCAAAAACGGCACCGAGCCGAAAAGCGACTTCATGCAAAGAAAATAATTCAAAAGGTACGCGAGTACCTTTTTTTTATACGGGATATTGTTTTATCGAAGCGTTTCGTGCTATCGTTATAATGAAATGGGGGATTCCATGAAAAACCTGCTAAAGCGTATCCGAGCCATCAACACGGTTGAAGAGTTGCTTGATAACATTACACCACATCATCTTAGAAAAGCAAGCAAGTGGCTTTTGTTCATACTCGTGGTCTCACCACTCTATGCAATGTTCAGAAGTCTTTTCTTTGAAAACCATACAAGTGAAGCGTACTTCGGAAACCTTCTCGCAGTCGGGCGTGTCTGGCAGTTACTCATCAGACAGCTTGGCTACCTTGGGCTCATTGTCGGGAGTATCCTCATCGCCAAAGCCGTTTTGAAAAAGAGACGGCTCGCCCAATCAAACAGCGCTTTTGTGAGGGCTCATGTTGTTGAAATCTTACTGGGCGGATTTTTGGTGCTTGCGTTTCTCTCCACGCTCTTTTCTACGAATGTCTCGCTTTCATGGAATGGCGCGTTTTACAGAAGAGAAGGCTTTGAGATGTATCTTGCCTATGCAGGTTTGTTCGCGATGGCGCTCACTCAAAATAAAAAAAGCGGTCTTTTCTTGCTATATGCCTTCATAGGGACCGCCTTTATCTTAACACTTTTTTCATTTATAGATAGTGCCTATCTCAATGAATGGCTGACGCTCACTGCGACTTCGTCCATTTTTCACAACGCGAATCACTACGGATATTACCTTCTTATGGCCCTCATGGCCAATTTCGCGGTGCTTATGCATCTGAGGCGCAAAAAAATCGAATGCGTTGTCGGTTTTCTTTTAAGTTTTGCGCTCATTACCCATACCGTCATTACGAATCGGACGTTTGGCGTGTTCTTCGCCCTCACCTTGGGGCTTGTAGTGAGCCTTTCTATAATTTTCTGGCTCAAACGAACATATTTTAAAAGGGCGCTTTTCCTTGGGCTTCTTTTTGTGGGTGTAAGCATTGTCTCAAGCGTGCCTACAGGCTATCTTCAAGACGAAGGCGAAACCCTCAGTGAAGATGTGGGGTCTGTGGTAAGCGGGGAAGAAGGAAGCGAAAACGCCGGCAGCGGTCGGTGGAGTCTCTGGGTCCACGGTATTGAGTTCGCTGGCGAAAGACCTATCCTTGGGTATGGCCCGGACAATCTGGGGCAAAGATACCAGGAAACCGGCCACAACACCGACAGACCCCACAATGAAATCATACAGTTTTCCGCAAGCCTCGGCCTCCCGGCTGCGCTTCTTTACATCAGTGCCATAATAGCTTTGGCGGTCCTTGCGTTCAAAGAAAGAACGGCACTCACTTTGGAGACGCTCACAGTCGGCTTCGCCGTCATCGCTTATCTGATCAGTTCGATGTTTGGCAACACGATGTTTTATACGACGCCTTTTTACGTCCTCCTTTTAGGACTTACAACCCACTTCATAAAAATCGATATGCATGCATTAGAAAACTCGCAAGGTTCATAAAACCCTGCGAGTTTTTTTATCTTGATATGAACTGACCCAAAAAGGCTTTTGTGCGCGCTTCACGGGGTGAAGAAAACATGGTGTTGCCATCTCTGTCCTCTACAACCCTGCCCTGGTCCATGAATATGACACGGTCCGCGATATCGCGGGCGAGTTCCATCTCGTGGGTCACGAGGACCATCGTCAAGTCTTCACTGACCAAGTTTCTGATGACGGTGAGGACTTCTTGAACCATTTCCGGGTCAAGAGCGCTCGTCGGCTCGTCAAAGAGCAGGATCTTTGGGTCCATCGCAAGTGCGCGAGCGATGCCTACACGTTGTTTCTGCCCACCTGAGAGCTGACTTGGCTTTCTGTTCGCAAAGGCTGCCATGCCGACTTTTCTGAGGCTTTCGTACGCTTTCTTTTCACTGTCTTCCTTGGTGCGCCTTAGTACGTTTCTCTGGGCAATCGTGCAGTTGTCAAGCACGCTCAGATGGTTGAAAAGGTGAAAGCCCTGAAACACCATGGTGGCGTTCTTTCTGACTTTTTCAAGGACTTTCTTTTCAGGGGTGAGGGTCACGCCATCCACAATGATGGTGCCTTCACTCGGGATTTCCAGGTGGTTGAGCGTTCTAAGGAGGGTGGTTTTTCCTGATCCCGAAGGGCCGATGATGACGTTGACTGTCCCTCTTTGAAGGTCAAGGGTCACGTCTTTTAGGACGTCACCTTCTCCGAAATCCTTGCGAAGATTCTTAATGTTTATCATGCAAGCTCCTCGCTTTCGTTTTGGAGGATGTGTTTGGTTTCGCGTCCCATGTATTCACTGAGTTTTCTCAGGCCATAAACCGCAATCATCACGATCACGAGATAAATGACGGCGACAATCACGAACGCTTCAGTATACCGGTAATGCGCCCCGGCGACGCTTCTACCCATGTAGAAGAGTTCGGTGGTGCCGATTACACTGAGTACCGCGGTATCCTTGAGGTTCACAATCAGTTCGTTCCCGATGGCTGGAATCATGTTTTTGAAGGCCTGGGGGAAAAGAATTTTCTGATAAATCTGCCTGGTCGACATACCGAGACTCTCAGCGGCTTCTCTTTGACCTTCATCAAGGCCTTGAAGCCCGCTTCTGAGGATTTCAGTGAGGTAGGCGGCCGTATTGAGTGAGACGACGGTGAGTCCCGCAACCAACACGGGCATTCTCACGCCGGCTCTTGCGAGTCCGTAGTAAAAGAGCATGGCCTGGACCATCATCGGGGTGCCTCTGAAGACGGTCACATAGATTTCCGCGAAGCGTTTTGAAACCCATTTAAGGGCTCTTGTGATCAAGAGCCCATAACGGTTCAATGTCTGTATTTTCATGATGACCAGGATGAATGCGATGAATAGACCGATCAAGGTGCCGGCAATCGCAAGCAGCAACGTATACATGATCCCCTGAAGATAGAGAGGATAGTAATGAATCACAAGATCGATCATCCCCTCCAAGAATCCAGGGGCTATTGAGGCTAAAGTGATCATGGCTGGCGGTTCAGTGCCTCTTCCATCCAGGTGTTGCGTGTGTCCTGATCAATGGTTGCGAGGATGGCGTTGATGTCGTCTCTGAGCTGTGTATCTTCTTGTCTGAGCGCGATTGAGACGGTGACGTCCGATTCTTCGACTTCAAAGCCGTTTTCAAGTTCGACGATGGAAAGGTTGTCGTTGTCGCTTGTGATGCTGGTCGCAACGGGGAGTTCCGCAACAAGCGCGTCTGAAGTCCCACTTTCAACCTGTTCTACAAGGCTTGGGTAATCATCAAGCGGATCGGCATGATCGACGCCTTCAATCTGGTCAATCAAGTCGTCTTGAAGCGTCCCTTTTTGTGCAATGACGCGTGCGCCATCAAAATCATCAAGGCCGGTTGCCTCAGTGTAGTCACTGTCACTTCTCACAACGAGGACCTGTTCACTTCTGTAGTATTCATCGGTGAAGTTCACAGTTTCCGCTCTCTCAGGCGTTGGGCTCATGCCTGCGATAATCACGTCGATGGTGTTTGAAGTAAGGGCTGGAATAAGACCGTCCCAGCTCACTTTTCTGATAACGAGTTCGCGGCCGAGATCGTCGGCGACGCGTCTTGCGACCTCTACGTCGTAGCCGTCACAATAAGCCGGCGCCTCTTCAATGTCCTCGCCTTCTTCCATGTCTGTCCAGTTGAACGGTGCATAGTTGCACTCAAGTCCTACTACCAATGTGTCTTCGTCACTGCCTTCACAGGCCGCCAGGGTGAACACACCAAGTCCCACAGCGATTAATGCAAATAATTTTCTCATGTTCCATGTCCTTTCCGTTTCTTTTTTTATATTTCATAAAAAAAAGTGTCACGGAGGACACCAATAGATTTCAATAATATTGAAAAAACCATTAGCGCCTCTACCGAAGTAGGAGTCCACAGGGTATTACCCGGTAGCCCATACGCTATTCGTGCCCGAATAGGTACTCGGCGATGGTTGCCTTTCAGAAGTTTCAAAGCCTGCCGGCTTCACTTCCTACTCATCTGCATCGCAGCCTCTATTTTTTTATGTTGACTCAAATATAGCATAGCCGATTGAATTAGGTCAACCCCAATTGATTTGAAAGTGTTTTCAAAGGGTTTTTGCAAAAAAATTGGAGGGCAAAAGCCCTCCATCAAGCGTTTATTTTTTGTGTTGGTTCATGGAATTGAGGACCTGACGGACCTGTTTTTCCGAAGGTTTTCTTCCCATTTGCATCATCATTGCGCGGACCATGTCTTCGTTGATCGGTGGGTTCTTCTCAAGATACCGTTTGAAGTATTTCTGTGAGAGGAAGAATCCGACGACGAGTCCGACAATTAACGCCACGACGATGAGTACGATTGCTAGCCAAAGTTGCATATAATCACTCCTTCTTTCAAAAACCATTATAGAGTAGAAGGCCTAAAATTACAAGTAAAACCCCACATGAATAATCTGTATTATAAATTTCTTGAAAAGTATTTACAAAACACGCCTGGTGCGGTAAAATGACCATGGTCAAAAAGGAGGCGAAACCTATGGCAAGAAGAATTACTGAAGATTGCATCGCCTGTGGATCATGTGCTCAGGAGTGTCCAGTGGATTGCATCAGCGAAGGTGACATCTACGTAATCGATGAAGACGCATGCATCGATTGTGGCGCTTGTGAGGAAGTGTGTCCCGTAGACGCAATCATTGAAGTCTAAATGATAACGAAGAAAGGGTTCTTATGAGCCCTTTTTTCTTTGGCTTGGTATATATTTATTCTAAATAGGGCGCAAATACGGCGAAAAAGGTTTACAACCCAAATTGAATGCTATAAAATAAGGGTATATTAAGAGGTAAGGAGGAATGACCATGCCTAGACGTATTACTGACGAATGTATTAGCACGGCATCTTGTGTAGAAGAGTGCCCTGTAGATTGCATTTCTGAGGGAGAAGAAATTTATGTGATTGATGAGGACGCTTGCATCGATTGTGGTGCTTGCCAAGTTGTTTGTCCCGTAGATGCAATCATCGAAGTCTAAAAAGAGGTTCATCCTCTGTATCAAACGCAAGAAAAAAAGGCCTTTTCGAAGGGCCTTTTTTATATTTATACCTGTTTGAACGGATCCTGGGAATCTTCAAACACACTGACCTTCAGTGTGTCAAAGTGCGTTTCAAGCCAGGTTTTCATGGCTGTTTTGAAGTGTTTCTCAGCACTGTGACCGACATCGAGGGCTCTCAGGCCCATCTGAAGCATGTCATGCGCCTTGTGGTAGGTGACATCGCCCGTAATGTAGAGGTCCGCCCCTTTTTTCTTGGCGGCCTGCGCGTGGTCCGCACCGCTTCCCCCGCTTATGGCGACGGTTTCAATCAGTTTGTCGGTGTCTTTTCCGATGTAGCGGGCATTGTTTATTTCAAGCGTCTTCTTGATCTGTTCAATTGTTTCACCCAACGGTTTCGGGTTTTCAAGGGTACCGATTCTGCCGATTCCGTGGGTCTCATCGACCATTTCAAGAGGTGCGACGTGAGAAAGATTCAGTCTGGCCGCGAGCATGTCGTTCATGCCGCCGTCTGCGAGGTCGTAGTTCGTATGCATCGCGTACACGGTGATATCCGCTTTGATGATGTCACGGATGATCTGGCCTTTGTAGGTGTCGTAGTGAATCTCTTTGAGACTTCCGAAGATGAGCGGGTGGTGGGCGATGATGAGGTCTGCGCCCAATGCCTTGGCTTTTTTGAGGGTTTCCTTCGTGACATCGAGGGTGATGAGGACATTTGAGACAGGTCTGTTCATGGTGCCTATCATGACACCGACATTGTCCCAATCGTAGGAAAGGTGCCCTGGGAAGTCTTTCTCCAGAGCTTTTAGCAGGCTACTTCCGTTCATAGAGTATCTCCTCCAGGAGGGTTTTTCTGGCAATCAGGGGAATGCGTTCTTTCCCTGGCACCTTTTCAATGGTCACCAGCAATCTCGCATACTCCTTGATGAGATGATCGAGGTAATCAGGATCCCGTTCTTTCATGAGCAAGGGTCCGTAGTAGCGTTCGGTTTCGCTCAAAGTCATCCGGCCTTCTTCCATCACGATGATGGGATAGAGAATGCCTCGGTCGATGACGAAGGTTTCTTTTGTGATTTTGAGTCTGCGGACATCACAAAGTTCGCGCACTTTTTCATACGCGTCCTGTGGTTGGAAGATGAGTTTTTTCACGTTCTTGAGGTCGCTTTCCTTGATGGCTTCGTAGATGGTGTTCCCACCAAGGCCCGTGGCCGTGACGGTGTCCACTTCCTTTGTAAGCGCACTAAGCCCGCTTGTGTGTTTCAAGATGATGTGATCACTCAGTCCCGCTTCGGTGACGTTCGCCTCGGCCCGTGAAAGCGGACCAAGCTTGTTGTCAACCGCAATGGCGCCTCTTATGCCTTGTTCACTCACCGCCGCAATCGGCAAGTAGGCGTGGTCGGTACCGATATCATAGAGCACGTCCGTCTCATAGAGTTCTCTCAGTACCGCTCTCAGACGTTTGGAATGAAGTCTCATTCGCCCATGAAGTCCTTGAGTTTCTTGCTTCTTGAGGGATGACGCAGTTTGCGGAGGGCTTTCGCTTCAATCTGGCGGATACGCTCACGCGTCACACCGAATTCACGGCCGACTTCCTCTAAGGTGCGTGTGCGTCCATCAAGCAGGCCAAAACGCATGCGGAGGACTTTCTCTTCTCTATCGGTCAAGGTTTCAAGCACTTCGTCGAGTTCGCGCTTGAGCATCTCTTTTGAGGTGAATTCCATTGGATTCGGGGTGTCCTGATCGGGGATGAAGTCACCGAGTGAGGAATCTTCTTCTTCGCCGACGGGGCTTTCAAGAGAGATGGGTTCCTGAGCGACTTTCTGGATGATCTGGACCTTTTCAACGCTTATGTCCATGCGTTCAGCCACTTCTTCAGGAAGCGGTTCGCGTTTGAGTTCCTGAATGAGCTGACGCTGGGTTCTCACAAGCTTGTTGATGGTTTCGACCATGTGCACGGGAATCCGGATGGTACGGGCCTGGTCCGCAATCGCGCGGGTAATGGCCTGACGGATCCACCAGGTGGCGTAAGTCGAGAACTTGAAGCCCTTGGTGTGGTCGAACTTGCTTACGGCCTTGATAAGGCCCATGTTCCCTTCCTGAATGAGGTCTAGGAACTGCATGCCGCGTCCGACGTAGCGTTTTGCGATGGAAACAACGAGACGCAGGTTCGCTTCAACGAGTTTGTTCTTGGCGAGTTCCCCTTTGTACATGAGGGTTTCAACTTCTTTTTTATAACTTTCAGTGAAGGGCTCTTCCTGATCGATAAGCTGATCATAATGGTCCTTGGCGAGCGCTGCATAGTAAATATCCTTCGCAAGCGCGAGCTCGTAGTCCGGGTCAAGCAACTCAACGCGTCCGATTTCCTTTAAGTACATGCGTACAGGATCGTCAACTTTGATAGACTTGATGGATTCGAACTGTTTGTCGTGAAGAAGTTCCTCTTCTATCTGTTTGGCGAAGTCGAGGTTGAGCTCAACGGCCTTGTCGACTTCCTGTTCTTCCGTATCGTCGTCTTCAATGGCCATTTTAGGGACCTTGTAGGTGACCATTTCCTCTTCGCTCACGACATCGACGTCTTTCTCTTCTAAGGCTGAGAGAATATCGTCGAAGGCGTCATCGTTGGGGTTGACGTATTTCGCAACTTCTTTCACCTGCAAATAGCCTTTGACTTTCGATAGTTCAACGAGTTCCTGAATGATTTTTTCTTTTTGCATAGTTGACCTCCTTGATAATGGCATCGATTTTCTTGCGAAGACGGATCTTGGCATCGATGCTTGAAGCTTCCTCAAGCTGTTTCTTGAGGGATTTGATGTGGGTTCTTCTGATGTATTCACGCATGACGCGGATGAGGTCCTCAAACTCGTCTTCGTGGTAGGGGTAGTTCTCATAATCTATATACTTGTCGAAATATTGTTGCTGAGCGCTTGGGAGTTTCTCAATGAACAGTCTTGGAACGATGCACGTGTGCCGGTTGAAGTCATAATATTCGAAGAGTTCAAGCTGAATGTCGCGTGCGGCCTTGTCGATGTAGGTAACCGCGTCGAATTCACGTCTGAATTTCCTTGAATAGTATTCATCCTTCAAGAAGTAATGGATGAACGCACGCTCGGCCCGTTTGAATTTGTCGGTAATCTCGACTTTTTCGATTTGTCGGTATTTCGGAGCGGACGGTTTCTTTTTTTGTTTGAAGTCTTCTTCAAGACTCGCCTTTTCAACGTTCAGATCTCGGCTCAGGCGATTGAGGAAGTAGTCCTGCTCGGTACTTGACAAGGGCGCTATGAGCTTGAATATCTTCTTCTTGAACGCTTCAAGTTCGGTGATGCGCGACGTATTTGTGTTCTTCAAGTGAAGCGTGTAGACGAATTCTTCAGCGGAAGGGGCGTTGTCGATGAGTTTTTGAAACGCCTTCGCGCCGTTTTCCTTGATGTAGTCATCAGGGTCCTTGCCGTTTTCAAGTCTGGCTACGAACACGTTGAATCCGCTTTTCTTGAGATCGCTTATGAAGCGTTTTGCAGCGTCCTGACCGGCCTGATCACCATCAAAGGCGAGCACGGTATTTGACGTGTGTTTGCGAAGCATCTGTATGTGGGTGAGGGATAACGCGGTGCCCATGACTGCGACCCCTTCTTTCACGTCCGCCTGGTAGGCGGCCATGACATCCATGAACCCTTCGAAGATGATGACTCTGTCTTTTTCCCTGATGGCCTTTTCACTTCTATGGATGTTGTAAAGCACGCGGTTCTTCTCAAAGACCGGTGTTGAGGGCGAGTTCATGTACTTGGCGGTTTTCGCCTTGTCCTTGTAGACGCGGCCTGAAAACCCTACGACTTCCCCCACTTCGTTTTGAAGGGGAAACATGATGCGGTCTCTGAAGACGTCATAGGGCGCATCGGTCGAACCGATGAGGCCTAAGTCGCTCATGTCGCTTTCAAGGGTGCCCTTGTCCTTGAGGGCGCGATACAAACTGTCCTTCTTATCAGGCGCAAGCCCGAGTTCGAAGGCCTCCAGGGTTGCTTTTTCAAATCCGCGGTTCAGCAGATAGTCATAAGCCCCCTGACCGCTTTTGGTGTGATGGAGATTGACCTTGAAAAATTCAAGGGCTTCGCGGTTGATGTCCAGGTATTTCTGGTTTGGATTCTTCTTGCCGGGGATGTAGTTGATGCCTGCTCTCTCGGCGAGATAACGGACGGCTTCGCCCCGGCTCAGGTTCTTGGTTTCTTCTACGAAGGTAAGGGCGTTGCCGCTTCTTTTGCAGGAAAAACAGTGGTAGACCTGTTTTTCCTCGCTTACGGAAAAGGAAGGGGTATTTTCTTCATGGAACGGGCAAAGCCCCATGTAGTTCTTGCCCCGTTTTTTGAGCGTGGTCTCTTCACCGATCAAATCAACAATGTCGACGGCGGAGAGAATGTGATCGAGACTGCCTTCCTTATGCTGCATATAATCACCTAAAAGTCTATGGAGTTTTGAATGTAGTCAATGAGTTTGTCTTCAGTGAGGGTCACCTGCTCCATCGTGTCACGGTTCCTCACGGTGTAGGTGCCTTTTTCAAGGGTGTCGTCATCGATGGTGACCGCAAGCGGGGTGCCTACGGCGTCCTGACGGCGGTAGCGTCTGCCGATCTGGCCGGCTTCGTCGTACGTGGTCATGAAACGCTTGGCAAGTTTGTCCTGTATGCGGTGCGCTTCTTCTCTGTGACGTTTCTTGATGAGGGGAAGCACCGCAACCTTGTAAGGCGCGAGGGCGGGATGAAGTTTCAAGACGGTTCTTGTCTGGCCGTCTTCAAGGGTTTCTTCTTCGTAAGCGTCCGCGAGGACGGCCAGGAAGAGTCTTTCCACACCGAGTGAGGGTTCAATGACATAAGGGATGTATTTTTCATTCGTCACGGGGTCCTGGTAGTGCAGTTTTTCACCGGAATGGTTCTGATGCTGGGTGAGGTCGAAGTCGGTGCGACTCGCAATCCCCCACATTTCATCATAGCCCCATGGGAACTTGTATTCGATATCGGTGGTTGCGTCTGAATAGTGCGAGAGTTTTTCAACGGGATGGTCCGCAAAGCGGAGGCTTCCTTCAGGCAGGCCGATGTCATAAAGATACTGCATGGAATCCTTCTTCCACGCACTGAACCAGTCCTTGGAGGTATCCGGTTCACAGAAGAATTCAATTTCCATCTGTTCGAATTCACGGGTTCTGAAGATGAAGTTTCCAGGGGTGATTTCGTTTCGGAAGGATTTT
>JBNJEC010000034.1:0-11074 GCA_051745505.1 Bacillota bacterium | reverse complement strand
TCATCGAAAACCGCACTGATCAAACTGATCCATCCGCATTTTCCTTCCATGAAGGAAGACCGAATGGATTTCATGCGCTCAACGGCGTTTACCCCCGATGATTCGATTGATTACAGTGACGTTGAAATCCTCGACAGCAAAGAGGAGGCCGCAGAGGTCTACGACCTGCTCTTGACCGTCGAGGAGCTTTACACCGTGCATCAGAAGACACGCGCAGAATACATCGAATACCTTTATTACAACTCCGGGGAGAATGGAACCACGGTGTATGTGAGAAAAGACGGACGCATCGTCGCAAGTGCGAGCGCCGTATTCGAGACCAAGAAGTCCGCGATGATCGTCTCAGTCGCGACCCACAAGGCCTACAGAAAACAAGGGCACGGGCGCAAAGTCATGCACTACCTCATGGATCTTTACATCAACCAGAAGAAAAAGACGCTGTGTCTTTACTACGATGACCCTAGAGCCGAGAAACTCTACATCAACCTCGGGTTCATCGATATCTACAAGTGGAGCATGCTCTACACGCCATGATCATCATGCCCACTTTCACCACCAAGCGCTTTACGCTGAGACCCCTCACCGTGAAAGACGCGAGGGACGTGCATGCCTTTGCGTCGCTTGATGAAGTCGGTCCGAGAGCCGGTTGGAAGCCACACGCTTCCCTAAGAGAAACCAAAATCTACATCCAGCAGAGCATCCGCAGACTCAAAGATGGCAAACCGGGTGTTTACGCGCTTGAACTGAAAGAAACCGGCACCGTTATAGGCACGATCGAGATTCATTCCTACGTTGAAGACTACAAGGGAGAACTCGGTATGGTGCTTCATCCCGCTTACTGGGGCCAAGGCCTCATGGAAGAGGCTTCACGCGTGATGATGGTCTATGCTTTTGAAATTCTTTCTTTGATGCGTCTTTCCTACAAGCACTTCCCGAACAACTTTGCCTCAAAACGCTTGAGAGAAAAACTCGCCTTCACGTATGAAGGCATCAAGCGCAAAAGCTACAAGCGCTTTGACGGCCGTATTCTCGATGAAGTCATCGCGAGTTTCACAGACGATGACTACAAAGCCCACAAGCTCGACTTTGAGGCGTTCAAGGAAACTGTGGAAGTTTCTCTGTAGGGTCGTTGACACGCCCAATAAATCGCGCTATAATTAGATAAACCGTAGAAGGAACTACGCATGAACCAGCTTTTTAGAGAGCGGATGGGTGCTGTGAATCCGTAAGCTGACTGTGCCAGACACTCCCGAGGGAATCTCTGAACTTAGTAGGAGATTACGTCACACTGCGTTAAAGTGTTGAGGGCCGGCATTGCCGGAACTAAGGTGGCACCGCGATTTAATCGCCCTTGGACATAGGGGGATTTTTTTATTTATAGGAGGTTTTTATGATACAGAAAATGAAAGGCACTTACGATATCACCGAAGATATCGGCTATTTCACAGAAATTGAAAAGGCAATCCGCAAGGTGAGCCGTCTATACAACGTAGAAGAGATTCGCACACCCCACTTTGAAAGCCGTGAACTCTTCCATAGAAGCGTCGGCGAAAACAGCGACATCGTGACGAAGGAGACCTACGACTTCGAAGACCGAGGGGGAAGGGTCAATACATTGCGCCCAGAAGGGACCGCAGGCATTGTCCGCGCCCTCATCGAGAATAAACTGTACGCCGATCCGCGCGTCCCCGTGAAGCGCTACTACATCGGCTCCATGTTTCGTTACGAACGTCCGCAAAAGGGCCGTTTCCGCGAATTCCGCCAGTTTGGCGCGGAGAGTTTCGGCTCACACCTCCCTTCGCAGGACGCTGAGATGATCGATTACGCGATGAACGTGCTTCGTGCGCTCAAACTCAAAAACGTGCGCGTCCACATCAACTCACTCGGCGGAAACATCAGCAAAAAAGCCTACAAGGAAGCGTTGAAAGCGCATCTTGAACCACACCTCGATGAGCTTTGTCAGGACTGCCAGGTTCGCTACGAGACGAATCCGCTTCGCATTCTCGACTGCAAGAAGGACAAGGACAAAGAAGCCATCAAGACCGCCCCGAAAACCATCGATTATCTTACCAAGGAAGACGAAACCCACTTTGAAACACTCAAAAGAACCCTTGATGCGATGGGGATCGACTACACCGTCGACCATTCACTCGTAAGAGGGCTTGATTATTACACGCATACCGTCTTCGAACTCCAGGTGGACGAAGCCCTTCTCGGACAGCAAAACGCCATTTGCGGCGGCGGACGTTATGATTCGCTTGTCGAAGATCTCGGAGGCCCCGCCACACCGGCCGTCGGCTTCGCTTTCGGCATAGAACGCCTCATCGTCGCACTTAAGGAAAACGGCTTCGAGCCGCCCAAGCCCTCCCTTCACACCTATTTCATCATCATGGGCGACAAGGCGAGAGTCAAGGCCATGGCGCTCATGCACAGAATGAGAACCGGTGGCATTACGTGTGAGGGAGACTTCACAGAGCGCTCCATGAAAGCCCAGTTCAAACAAAGTGCACACCACGATGCGCGGTTTGTGGTCATTATCGGAGAAGATGAAGTAAACAACAATGCCGTCAACCTCAAAGACCAGCGTGAGGGTACTGAAGAAAGCATCGCCATGAACGAGCTATACATCACGCTCATGGAACGCCTGACCAGAAACACCCGCGTCAGCTGTACAGACTGCAATGAAAAAGGAGAATCCTAATGCGACATACCCATAAGAACAATCAGTTAAACGCCTCGATGATCGGTGAAACCGTCACCTTGAAAGGCTTCGTGCAAAAGAAACGCGATCTCGGAAACCTCGTGTTCATCGATCTCCGTGATTTCTCGGGCATCGCCCAGCTCGCCTTTTATTCGGACAACCCTTTCAAAAGCATCACCACGGGCATCAAGAACGAATTCGTCCTTGAAGCGACCGGTGAAGTCGTCGAGCGCTCCAGCAAGAACCCTGACCTCCCTACTGGGGATGTGGAAGTGGACGTTACGGACCTCAAGGTCTTATCCACAGCCAAACAGCCTCCGATGATCATCAAGGATGACACCGACGCGCTTGAAGATACCCGTCTCAGATACCGTTACCTCGATTTGCGCCGTCCGGTGCTTCGTGACATGATCAAAATGCGCCATGAAACCATCAAGGCGACGCGTGACTTTCTAAACAGCCAGGAATTTTTTGATATCGACACCCCGATTCTCACAAAATCCACGCCTGAGGGCGCCCGTGATTACATCGTGCCTTCCCGCATTCACAAGGGCAGTTTCTATGCGCTTCCCCAGTCCCCTCAGCTTTTCAAGCAGCTTATGATGATCGGTGGGTTTGAGAAGTACTACCAAATCGCCAAATGTTTCAGAGACGAGGACCTCAGAAGTGACCGCCAGCCCGAATTCACCCAGATTGATATCGAGATGGCGTTCGTCGAGGAACAAGATGTACAAACCATAAGCGAAGGCCTCATCAAACATGTCCTCAAAGAAACCCGCGGCATCGACATCAAGACACCTTTCCCGCGTTTGAGTTATGATAATGCCTTGCGTCTATACGGCACGGACAAGCCTGACATGCGCTTTGGCATGCCGATTACTGACCTCGGTGACATTTTCAAGGACACGGACTTCAAAGTCTTCAAAGGCGTCCTTGAAAAAGGTGGCGCCGTGCAGGGCATCCGCGTAGAAAAGGGCAGTGACCATTTATCGAGAAAAGACATCGACAAATTGACTGACACAGTTAAACCCTATGGTGCAAAAGGCCTCGCTTTCCTCAAAAAGGCCAATGATACCTACACCGGATCAGTCGCGAAATTCCTAAGCGACAGTGAAAAAGAAGCCCTGAACGCGTTCATGGAAGAAGGCGACCTCCTTCTGATCGTCGCAGACACCTTGAAAGTATGCCGCGCCTCCCTAGGACACCTCAGAAACGTTTTAGGTGAAAAACTCGGTCTCACAGATAAAGACACATTCGATTTTCACTGGGTCGTACACTGGCCGATGTTCGAATACAATGAAGATGAAGGGCGTTACCAGGCACTTCACCACCCATTCACAAGACCCATTGATGAAGACAAGGACAAGCTTGACAGCGAACCTGAAAATGTCTATACCTATGGCTACGACCTCGTGTGTCAGGGACAGGAACTCGGTGGCGGCTCGATGCGTAACCACAACGTGAACGTCCAAAACATGATTTTCAATGCCCTTGGCATTGACAAGGCGACGCAGGAAAGCCGTTTTGGATTCCTGACTGAAGCCCTCGAATACGGCGCCCCGCCGCATGGCGGCATCGCGTTCGGGCTTGAAAGACTCGTCATGATGCTTGCGGGGACCAAAAACATCCGCGACGTCATCGCGTTCCCTAAAACCGCGAGCGCAACCTGTCTTCTGACGGATGCCCCTTCTGAAATCGGGGACACGCAGCTCAGTGACCTCGGAATCAGGGTTACGGATGAAAACTAGGGCACCATCAAAACGCTTTTCCCGTCAGACCCCGCTTTACAAGGACGCGGGCATGCGTTTGCTTGAACAATCACACGTGCTCGTGATCGGGCTTGGCGGAGTCGGGTCTCACGCCGCAGAAGCGTTGGCCAGAAGCGGGGTAGGCCATCTTACCCTGATTGACATGGACACGGTCGATGAAACCAATATCAACCGCCAGTCCATCGCGCTTGATTCGACCATTGGAAGAGAAAAAGCGACCCTCATGGAAGACAAAGTGAAAGATATCAACCCTGAATGCACGGTGCGCGCGTTTACCTTGCGCTATCACAGGGAAGTGAGAGATACTGTCTTTGATGTAGCCTATGATTATGTCTTCGACGCCACTGATAACCGCATGGCCAAGGAAGACATCATCAAGACCGCCATCCATAAAAACATCCCCGTGATTACCTCAGCAGGCCTTGGCAATCGCATTGATCCTACCAAGGTTGATGTGATGGATCTATTTGAACTTAAAGGCGATCCACTGGCGCGCAAACTCAAAAACGCGCTTAGAAGAGCCGGTATAAAAGAAGGCGTTTTGACTGTGGCATCCAGGGAACTTCCACTCAAAAGAAAACATGTGGCCACGCCCGCATCCACCAGTTTCGTCCCCCCGGTGGGTGGGATCATGGCCGCAAGCAAAATCGTCAATACAATCGCTAGGAGTGATTTTATGAAACAGATTACATTTGCAGGAGGCTGTTTTTGGGGTGTAGAAGCCTATTTCAAACAGCTTGAAGGTGTAGAGGACACCCGCGTAGGGTATGCGGACGGGTCCAAGGAAAATCCGACTTATGAAGAAGTATGCAGAGGCGCAGGCCACACAGAAGCGGTGGAAATCACTTATGATGAAGCATTACTGCCCCTTCGCACGTTGCTCAGACACTTCTTCACCATCATCGACCCAACCCTTGTCAACCGCCAAGGGCCTGATATCGGGATTCAATACAGAAGCGGGATTTATCGTTATGACAAGGAAGACGAGCCCGTGATCGATCACTTCATGAAAGAAGAAAGCAAGCAATACGACAAACCCCTTCAGGTCGCCGTCAAAAAGGATACGCCTTTCTTCGCGGCCGAAGACTACCACCAGGATTATCTCGACAAGCATCCTGGAGGACACTGCCATATCGATTTGAGCCTCAAAGACAAAGTAGGGAAGTGAGTCTATGAAACGCAGCGACTATATTTCCTGGGACGCCTATTTCATGGGCGTCGCAGAACTTTCATCCATGCGCAGCAAAGACCCCTCAACCCAGGTCGGCGCGGTGATTGTGAACCGCAAGAACCGCATTGTGGGCATCGGCTACAACGGCTTTCCGATCGGCATCGACGACGATGTCTATCCCTGGGAGAATGAAGGCGAATTTCTCAACACCAAATACCCTTACGTGGTGCACGCGGAGCCCAATGCCATCTTGAACAGCACGGTCTCGCTTGAAAACACCACGCTTTACGTAACGCTTTTCCCATGCCACGAATGCGCGAAACTCATCATTCAAAGCGGCATCAAGGAAATCGTTTACGCTGAGAACAAGTACCAGGAAGAAGCGTCTTTCAAAGCGAGTAAGCGCATGCTTGAAGATGCAGGGGTCAATCTTCGCCAAATCCAGGAGATTGAAGTGACTTTGAACCATGTTTAAGGGGTTTGAACGTTTCAAAAGACCCCTGCTCATTTTGTCGCTTCCCTATCTTTTGATCATCCTTGCGCTTTCCATGCGCATCGATTACAGGATTTATGCACCAGGCGGTCTCAATCCCGTGGGCAATTTCATTGAATTCGAAGACGCTTACGAATCCGATACCCCGCTTGCGACAACCTATATCATGAATGTCGAAGAGCCCACGCCCTTTCAAACCCTGGTAGGGAAACTGAGCCCCACCCTTACGCTCAGTGAACTCCCTGAATACAGAGAAGGCATCAGTGATTCAGTCAATTACGAGTCCGGACAGGTCGCAAAGAACACTTCAGTGGACCTTGCGCTCATCAATGCGTACGAAGCGCTCGGTTTCACCATCACCTACGAAACCGAACACATCGTGTCCCTCTATTATGACTACATGGACGCGGATAACCTGGCCATCGGAGACATTGTGCTCAGTGTGAACGGAAGCGATGATGTGTTGGCTGGTTTTGACGACGTTGCGTGTGGTGAAGAAGCGCACCTGGAAGTACGCAAGGAAGACGGAGAAGTTGAAGCCGCTTCCGTGAAAAAACAAGCACGAGATGACGACTGCAAATTCGGCCTTAGAATCAGCACCTATTATAGAATCACCGAGGCCGAAGTCCCCTATACCCTCAAGGAATCGCCAATCGGTGGCCCTTCAGGGGGCCTCATGCAGACACTTTACATCTATAACGCCCTCAGTGAAGAAGACATCACGAAAGACAGAATGATCGCAGGCACCGGTACCATCAGGATTGATGGCAGCGTCGGGGCCATCGGCGGGGTCCGCGAAAAAGTCTTCACGGCCCACAAGGAAGGCGTGGACATCTTCTTCGTACCTACAGGCAGCAACCACGAGGACGCCATGGCTGCGCTTAACAGTCTCAACCGCTCATCGATGGAAATCGTGGCTGTGGACACCTTCGAAGACGCCCTTGAGTATCTGGAAGGAGTGCGAACATGAACCGTCTTATTGCCCTATCCATCGCCATGGACGAGACATTTACGCTTGAAGAACGCCTTGAAAGCGTCTTGTCCGCATTCATCCTAAGCACGCTCATTCACCTGCCCATCGTGCTACTCATCATCAACCTCGGTATCCTTTTTCTCAGGTTTGTGACCCTTTATGCCATTCTGGGCGCGCTTGCCCTGGGGTCGTGGGTTGCAGTGTGGACATGGCTTTATGGCGTCTCAGTGCGTAAAAAGACCATCGCTTCGACCATTCCAATAGAGCGCGTGTCATGCTCGCGGGCGCTTGCATTTTTCCTCATCGTGTTTTCAATCAGCTTGTTTATTCTTAACGATACCCTTATACAGTTCTTTTAGGAGGCCCCACCATGAACAGAAAAACCCTTTCGATTGTGCTTTTTATTGTGGGCGGAATCGTCGCACTCGATCAGCTTACCAAGCTTTGGATCGTTTCTGCGCTCAACTACTCATCCTCCCCCGGTGAAAGTGAATCGTTGACCGTCATAGAAGGCTTTTTGGAAATCACCTCGCATAGAAACTACGGTGCGTCATGGGGGATGTTTCAAGATCAGCTCATTTTCTTCATCATCGTGACCACTGTAGCACTTGGGGTCTTCATTTTTCTTTCCAAGGACATTGCTTTCAAGGAAAAACCTCTTTATTCAATCGGGCTTACCATGCTGATTGGGGGCACCATCGGAAACTTCATAGACCGCCTGCGCCTTGGCTACGTCATCGATTTCATCGACACGATGATTTTCACCTATGATTTTCCCATATTCAACGTTGCCGACATGGCCCTTACTGTCGGCATGACCTTATTTGCCATCGACATTGTCATCCTCGATGAAATCAGAAAGAAAAAAGGACGTGAGAACGATGAACAATGATACCCTCTACCTAAGCGTGGATGAAACCGGTGAAGGCAGCCGCCTTGATCAATTCGTCTCAACGAAGCTCGAAGACTATTCAAGAGCACAAATCAAGCGTTTCATCAAAGAAGGCCACGTGACAGTGGACGGTGAAACGAAAAAAGCAGGCTATACCTTGAAAGAGGGCGAAGCCATCACCGTCATCCCCATCGAAGAAGAACCGCTCGATCTCACCCCCAAAGACGTGGCGTTTGACGTCGTCTATGAAGATGACGCAATCATGATTGTGGACAAGCCAAGCGGCCTTGTCGTGCATCCATCAAAAACCTACAGAAAACCTACGCTTGTGCACGGCGTTTTAAACCATCTCAAAGACCCTGATGCCTTTGAGAGAAAAGAGCGCGCAGGCATTGTGCATCGCATCGACAAGGATACGAGCGGACTGCTCGTGGTCGCGAAGACGCCTGAAAGCCTCAAAACCTTGCAAAGCGCGCTTAAAAACCACGAAATAAAACGGTCTTACATCGCCCTTTGCGACGGCGTCATCCCCCACAACAAAGGCACCATCAACGCACCCATCGGAAGACACGAGAAGAAGCGCAAACAAATGACGGTAAAAGAAGGCGGAAAAAAATCCATCACCCACTTCACCGTGATTGAACGCTTCGCCGATCACACCCTTGTGAAACTGAACTTGGAAACCGGAAGAACCCACCAGATCAGGGCGCATCTTTCCTACATCAATTTCCCAATTGTCGGAGACCCTACCTACGGCCTCAAACGTTACAAGGACGAAGGCTTCAACCAGTTTCTTCACGCCGCAGAGCTTACCCTCACTCATCCCGTGAGCGGCGAGACCCTCACATTCGAAACCAAGCTTCCTGACATTTTTGAAGAAAAACTGAATGCACTCAGAAAGACGAAGTCCTGAAGGGCTTCGCTTTTTTTTGTAAAAAAACCCTCGTTTTTTCTAAAAAGCGTGAAACCCTTACACCGTCAAGCCATCAAAAAACACGGTCAATGTCAACGGTTAATTTATGGAATTCTTCATGCTATCATGAAATCAATCAGGGAAAGGAGTCCTCGCCATGATCAAAAAAGACCGTTTATATAGAGACATCGCCATCATCGATTTGAAAAGCTTTTATGCCTCCGTGGAATGCGCCGACAGAGGGCTTGATCCCTTCAATACGCCCTTGATTGTTGCAGACGAGGAAAGAGGCGGGGGCTCAATCGTGCTCGCCGTCACGCCTTTTTTAAAAAAACAGGGTGTCCCGAATCGCCTTCGCCTTCACGAAATGCCCAAAGTGGATAACCTCATCATCGCGAAGCCTCGCATGAAGCGTTACTTGGAAGTTTCCACCGACATCGTCGAGATTTACCTCGATTACGTTGCGAGCGAAGACATCCATGTCTACAGCATCGACGAGGTGTTTTTGGATTTGACTGAGTATCTCAACTACTATGAAACCGATGTCTGGACACTCGTGAAAAGAATCAGAGAAGCCGTGCTCATAAAAACCAAAATCCCTTCCACTGCGGGAATCGGGGATAACTTGCTGCTTTCAAAGCTCGCGCTTGATATCGAAAGCAAGAAGAACCCTGAATCCCAGGCCGAATGGCGGCACATTGACGTGCGCGAAAAACTCTGGCCCATCCGTCCGCTTTCAAAGATGTGGGGCATAGGAAGCCGGATGGAAAGAAGGCTCAATGCCCTTGGCATGTATACTGTGGGCGATATCGCAAACGGAAGCAGATCGACGCTCATCAAGCATTTCGGCGTGATTGGTGATGAACTTTACCATCACGCGAACGGTATCGACGCCTCCATCATCAAAGAAGGGATTCCTTACAGAGACAACCGACAAAAAAGCGTCGGGCTTTCGCAGGTACTGTTCAAGGACTACGACGAGGCGATGATTTACCCCGTCTTAAGAGAAATGAGCGATGAAGCGAGCGAAAAACTGCGCTTCATCGGCAAGCAGGCGAAAACTGTCCATCTCTCCATTCTCTATTCGAAAACGGATGGAGGTGGCGGATTCTCGCGTCAGATGAAAAGCGAAGCGCCCCTTGATCATCCTGACGAAGTCTTCAAATATGTCCGTTCGATTTTCGCGAAACACTATGAAGGTGTGCTCATCCGCAAAGTCGGGATCCGTCTTTCGAATCTCACGGACAAAGCCCCCGCCATTCAACTGTCGTTTTTCGAAGACAGAATCAAGCAAAGACAAAGCGAACCACTCTTTGAAGCGCTCGATGACATTCATGCGCGGTACGGCGTTAGGAGTGCGCTGCGTCTCACATCCTATGAGAAAAGTGCTCGTCGCAAGGAAAGAGCCTCACTGGTAGGTGGTCACCGTGCCTAGTCTTTATCATGATAGAAAGATGCTCAAGTGGTTGCCTTTTGAAGCGCTTGAACCTCAAAGAGAGGCCTTGAGGCGCGTATTCAGAAAAAACAGTGAAAGCGCGATGCCTGACCTCTCGCCCGATCAGCAACTGCAAAACCAGTACAAGGTGGAAGAATCGCTAAAAACCGGCGAGACCGTTCAAATCATTTACTTCCATGAGCAGCACCGCTACAAGGTTTTCTCCCCTATTGAAAGGGTTGACACTGAAAAAGGCGTTTTGTACACGAAAAACCACTGTTTGGCCCTTGAGAAAATCATTGAGGTCACATAAAACGCTACACGGCTCGATAATCGAACAAAAACGCTTTCTTTTTCCTTTACATGAAGCGCCATATACTATATAATTTGAGTAGATAAAAATAAGGAGGAAGATCCATGAAAAAATTAGTTTTAGGCATCATGATGTTTACCCTCGTATTCTCACTTGCAGCATGTGCAGGGGAAGAATATGAAATCGCAATGATCACAGACGTAGGTGACATTGATGATGAATCATTCAACCAAGGAACATGGGAAGGTGTCGAAGCGTACGGTGACGAAAACGACATTTCCTACGATTATTACAAACCATCTGAAAAATCCGATAGTGCGTATATCTCAACTATCGAACTGGCCATTGAAAATGGCGCGGAAATCGTAGTAACTCCAGGGTTCCTATTCGAACGTGCAATCTATGAAATGCAAA
>JBNJEC010000033.1:0-11156 GCA_051745505.1 Bacillota bacterium | reverse complement strand
GGATGGAAGACTTCGCTCAGTTCAAAGAGTCCGATTCTGATGAGAAAAATCACGAATCCGCCTTTGAGTACATCGAGCAAAAAGACGACCATGCCAAGCGGACGCCCTAGCACCCTGATGGCGTTTGTCGTACCGGGATTGCCTGATCCGTAATCCCTTATATCCACGCCTTTTGTAAGTTTTCCAACAATGATCGACATTGGAATCGCACCCACGAAATAGGCCAAAACTATAAGTAAATATTCCATATTTTCACCTCGCTACTTTCTATTTTCAGATTATACCATAATCAAAGTAAAAAGAATACTATAAATAGAAATGCGATTTTGATATAATATACTGTGAGTAATTTAAAAGGACGTGTGTTTAATGACAGAAGAAACGTACAACGCAACCACCATTCAAGTACTCGAGGAACTCGAAGCAGTTCGCAAACGTCCGGGTATGTATATCGGTTCAACCGATGCCAGAGGGCTTCACCATTTGGTATGGGAAATTGTCGACAATGCCATTGACGAAGCATTGGCAGGCTACGGCAATGAAATCAATGTCACCATCAAAGAAGACAACTCAGTCATAGTTGAGGACTTCGGACGTGGCATGCCGATTGAAGAACACAGCAGCGGTAAGAATACCGTTGAAGTCATCTATACGAAACTGCACGCCGGTGGAAAATTCGGCCAGCAGGGCGGCTACAAGGTATCAGGCGGACTCCATGGAGTCGGCGCCAGTGTCGTCAATGCCTTGTCAAAATGGCTCGATGTCACCATCACAAGAGATGGCGTCCAGCACAACATGCGCTTTGAAGACGGTGGAAGAAAAGTCACCCCACTTAAAAAAATCGGTGAAAGAAAAAGAAGAGGCACACGCGTGCACTTCAAACCGGACTCCGATATTTTTTCTACCACCGTGTTCAACTTTCAGACCCTGAGCGAACGTTTGCGCGAGAGCGCCTTTTTGATCAAGGGTCTCAAAATCACCTTGAACGATGAACGCTCCAAACAAAAGGAAGTCTATCAGTTCGAAGAAGGCATCGTCTCCTATATTAGGTATATGAACGAAACAAAAAAAATCATTCATGATCCGGTTTATTTTTCTTCTCAACACGAGGAAATTGAAGTGGAAGTCGCCTTCCAGTTCACAAAATCCTATACCGATCAGGTACTTTCATTCGTCAATAACGTGCGTACGCGCGATGGCGGTACCCACGAAACAGGCTTCAAGGCGGCCCTTACCAAGGTGTTTAACGAATACGCCTTCAAAGCGGGCGTCCTCAAGGAAAAAGACAACAAGCTAGAAGGTGCGGACATCCGCGAAGGCATCACGTCCATCGTGAGCATCCGCGTGCCTGAACAGCTTCTTCAGTTCGAAGGTCAGACCAAGAACAAACTCGGAACCGCTGAAGCACGCACAGCGGTTGAACAGACTGTTTCTGAAAAGATGATGTATTTCTTCGATGAAGACCCTGCGCTCGCTCAAAAACTCATCGAGCGCGCCCAAAGGGCCCAACAAGTCCGTGACGCCGCAAGGAAAGCCCGCGAAGAAGCGCGCATGGAGAAAAAACAGAAACGAAAAGAACCGCTTTTATCGGGCAAACTCGCGCCGGCTCAGTCCAAAGACACCTCGAAAAGAGAACTTTATATCGTCGAGGGGGACAGTGCGGGCGGTAGTGCCAAACAAGGCAGAAACCGCCGTTTCCAAGCCATTCTTCCTTTAAGAGGAAAGGTCATCAACACGGAAAAGGCCCGCATAGAAGACGTGCTTAAAAACGAAGAAATCAACACGCTCATCCACACCATCGGTGCGGGGCTCGCGAGTGATTTCGACATCAACAACTGCCAGTACAACCGCATCGTCATCATGACCGATGCCGATACGGATGGGGCCCACATCCAGGTGCTTTTGCTGACGTTCTTCTTCAGATACATGCGAGAACTCATCGATGCAGGCAAAGTCTACATCGCCTTGCCACCTCTATACAAAGTCACATTCAAGAAAAACAAAAAGACTGAAACCCTTTATGCCTGGACGGACGATGAACTCGCACGAATTCTCTCAGTCAAGAAAAACGCGACCATCCAGCGCTACAAAGGGCTTGGTGAAATGAATGCCCAGCAGCTTTACGAAACCACCATGGATCCAAACAGCCGTACGCTCATCAAAGTCGGCATTGACGACTTTGCGGATACGGAAAAACAGATCAAGATTCTCATGGGCGACCAGGTCGAACCAAGACGCGACTGGATCGAAAACCACGTGACTTTCACCAACGAAGACAACTTTGAGATAAAGGAGTAAGACCATGGCTGAAAAACTACAAGACATTATTGATGATTTCGTAGAAGGCAAAATCATGGACGAAACGCTCCAGGACATCGTCGGTGAACGCTTCGCGAGATACTCCAAATACATCATTCAGGACCGGGCACTCCCCGATGTGCGGGATGGCCTCAAACCCGTGCAAAGGCGCATTCTTTACGCCATGCAGCAACTGGGACTTTCACAGGACAAACCCTACAAGAAAAGTGCGCGCATCGTCGGCGACGTTATCGGTAAATACCATCCCCACGGAGATTCAAGCGTGTATGAAGCAATGGTCAGACTCGGCCAGGACTTCAAGATGCGCCAGCCGCTTGTGGACATGCACGGCAACAAAGGCTCCATCGACGGCGATTCCGCCGCCGCCATGCGGTATACAGAAGCCCGCATGAGCGCCCTTAGTGAATATTTGCTTCAAGACCTTGAAAAACACACCGTCGACTTCATTCCGAACTTCGACGACGAAGAATATGAACCCGTCGTGCTTCCGGCACGTTTCCCAAACCTGCTCATAAACGGTGCGTCAGGCATTTCCGCAGGCTACGCCACAGAAATTCCACCGCACAACTTAGAAGAAATCGTCAAAGGCGTCATCAAACGCATTGACAAGCCCACCTCAACGATTGAAGACATCCTTAAAACCGTCAAAGGCCCTGATTTTCCAACAGGCGCCATTGTCCAGGGCAAAGAAGGCATCAAGAAAGCGCTTGAAACCGGTAAGGGACGCATCATCATCAAATCGAGAACCGAGATTGAAGACCAGAACATCGTCGTGAGTGAAATCCCTTACGAAGTCAACAAGGCCACCCTTGTAAGACGCATCGACGAAATCCGCCTCAAAAAGAAAATCGACGGCATCAAGGAAGTCAGGGACGAATCGAGTTCCGAGGGACTGCGCGTTGTCATCGAAACCAAGGCGAGCTTTGAACCTGAAGCCATTGAAGCCTTTTTGCACAAGAAAACCGATCTGACAAAGTCCTATACCTACAACATGGTCGCAATCGACAACAAGCGTCCAAGAACCCTTGGGCTCATCGCCATCATGGACAGCTACATCCTTCATCAGAAGGAAGTCGTCACCAACAAATCAAACTACGAGCTCAAAAAAGCGGACAAGCGTCTGCACATCGTCGAGGGGATCATCCGCATGGTCGATGTCATCGACGAAGTGATCGACCTCATCCGCAAATCGAAATCCAAAAAAGACGCAAGAGAGAAACTCGTCAAAAAGTTCGAGTTCTCAGAAGAACAGGCCGAAGCGATTCTCACCTTGCAACTGTACAGACTCTCCAATACCGACTTGAATGCCCTTATCAAGGAGAAGGAAACCCTTGAAAAGACCATTCAGGATCTAAAAGACATCCTATCCAACGAACGAAGCCTTGAAAATGTCATCAAAAAGGACCTTCGCGCGATTATTCGCAAGGTCAAAAGTCCTAGAAGAACCACCATTGAAGATGAAATAGAACGCATCGAAGTCCAGGAAGAAGACCTGATTGAAAGTGAAACCGTCCGTGTGGGGCTCACCCGCGAAGGCTACATAAGACGGGCGTCCTTGAGAAGCTTTAAAGCGACTGAATCGCCTGACTTCAAGGAAAACGACGCCTTCCTTTTCAACGAGGAAGTGAGCAGTACGGATACCTTGCTCATCTTCACCGACCACGGACACTACATCTATCTGCCCGTCTTCAAGCTCACAGAAGGCAAATGGAAGGATATGGGGCTTCACATCAACCATGTCGTGCCGCTTTCAAACGGCGAGAAGATTCTTGATGTTCACCCCGTTTCTTCGTTTGACGATGATCAGGGCTGGCTCATCTTCACCACCAGAGGCAACGTCGTCAAAAGAACCGCCATCAAGGACTTTGACGTTCAACGCTACAACCGGGTCATTCGTTCGATGAAACTCTCCAAAGGCGATAGCATTGTAGATATCACGCATACCTACAACGAAGACAGCGAACTCATGACCTTCACCGATACAGGGTTTGCGCTGCGCTATGACGTGGGCGAAATCCCAAGCACCTCGACATCTGCGAAAGGCGTCAGGGCCATGAATCTGAAACCGGCCGATCACCTGGCCTGCTCGGTTGTGCTTGAAGCAAGCAAGGATGTCATCCTTCTCACATCAAGAGGCACGCTCAAACGCCTCAACCCAGGAACTGTCGAGAAGAAAAAACGTACGCTCAAAGGCGAAAGCGTCATGAAAGCCGTCAAAACGAATCCCTATCTTATCGTTGACGCTGTGCTTATGGACGCCATTCAATACAAAAAACGCGCCACCATCCACATACTCACCAACAAGGGTGAGACAACAGTGAGTGCCTTCGATGTCAAGGCCAACCAGGCCGACACCGGCAAGAAATTCGTCAAGGGCAAGAAAGCCCCTGTGAGACTCTTGATTGACGAAGGCGTCCTTGAAGAGGACGAAGACATCCAGCCACTCAATGATTTCATCCCCAAACCAACCACCCCGCTTCACCAGCAGTCCCTATTTGAAGAATGAGAGGAGTGATTGCGTGTACGCACTTGACAACATCACCCATGTGAGAATCCCAAACGACATCATTGCACGCTACTTGGAACTCTACAGGTTCATCGGACGCAACCAGGAACTGCTTCAGGTCGTCAAAAGTGATTTTGACACGCTAGTGGAAGAAACCATCCGCCAGGATGCCTACTTTTTCTCGGAGTTGCTTGAGCTTGGCATTGCCGATTCACGCTACCGTCAACTCCTCATCAAGGACGTGCAGCCCAAAAACAGAAATGAGCGGTTCCTCACCCACGTCAAGCACGCCATGAAACGCATCCACATGGAAACCGAAACCTTCCAGCTCATCGATACGGAAATTCACGACATGTTGAGATTCCTTTATAAAGATGTGGAAAAAGACGACACCCTGCATTTTTCAAAGAGCACGCAAAAGGAAAAAAAGCGCATCAATTTGCTTTCAAGTGGCATCAAAACCAAACGTGAAGCGCTTGGAAAACTCGTCGACAGCTACCACCACGCAAAGAAGGACACAGCGTTTGAACACAGTCTCATCGCCGCCAACTTCTATATCGACTTCATCCATCTCGCGCCTTTTAAAAAGCATAACGACGTGCTTGGGCTTCTGACACTTTACATTCTTCTCATATCCTATGACTACAAGGCTTTCCACCTGGTCAGTTTCTTCGAAAAGCTTTACAAGAGACGCGACCATTTCGAGAAAGTGAAAGAAGAAGCCTCAAGAAACTGGAGCGAAGGCTTGTCCGATACCACCGCGCTGCACCGTTTCATACTGGATCTTTCCATTGAAGCCTACAAGGAAGCACACGAAATGGTCAGAAACTATGCATTTGACAAACAGCACAACAAATCCGACTACATCGAAAACACCATCAACAAACTCGATGAAGTCTTTTCCAAAGAGGAAATCCGTTCCGCCCATCCAACCGTGTCCGATTCCACCATCAACCGCACGCTCAAACGCCTGAGGGATGAAAAGAAAATCAGACCACTCGGCAAGGGAAGAGGCGCCAAGTGGATGAAACTCTACAAAACCAGCAAAAAACCATCGTTCCAAGAACAGATGAATTTAAAATTCAACGAGTAGGTGCATACCATGATACACATTGACACACTGATAGAACAAGCGATAAAAGACGCACTCAAAGACGCATTTGACCTCACCCTTGAAACCATTGAAGTCGAAGTGCCAAGTGAGAAGAAACTCGGGGATTTCTCCACGAACACCGCAATGAAACTCGCGCGGACGCTTCGAAAGAATCCTTTTGAGATTGCCAGCACGTTAAAACCCTTCCTCGAAAAAAACACGGAGCTTTTCAAAGCGGTCGAAGTGGCTCGCCCGGGCTTCATCAACTTCTTCGTCAGTGAAAAACTGCTTGAAGATACGCTCAAAGCGATTGAAGAAGCCGGGTCTGATTTCGGGCACGGGGTTGTGGGAGAAGGCACCTCTGTCAACATCGAATTCGTCAGCGCGAACCCAACCGGATCCTTGCACGTCGGCCATGCACGCGGCGCGGCCGCGGGGGACAACCTCGCGCGTCTCATGACAAAGGCGGGCTACACGGTTACCAAGGAATTTTACGTCAATGACGGCGGCAACCAGATCAACAACCTGGCCAGAAGCCTCATCGCACGCTACGAGCAATTGCTTGGCAAGGATACGAAAATACCAGAAGACGGCTACCACGGAAGTGAAATCACGAAAATCGCGAAAGATTTAAAAGAGAAATACGGCGATAAGTTCATCCATGAAGACGGCTTTGAAACCTTCAAGCAAGTCGGAGTCGATTCACTCCTTGAAGGCCTTAAAAAAGACCTTCACACATTCGGTGTCGACTTTGATATCTTCTTCAGTGAAGCCTCGCTTTACAAAGCGGGCAAAGTCGAAGAAACCCTTAAATATTTGAACGAGAAAGCCCTCACCTACCGTGAAGAAGACGCCGTTTTCCTTAGAACCGGTGACTACGGGGATGACAAGGACCGTGTCATCGTGAAATCGGACGGCTCCTATACCTACCTCATGCCCGATATCGCTTATCATCTGGACAAGCTGAAACGCGGCTATGATGTACTGATCGACGTCCTTGGCGCCGACCACCACGGGTATGTGCCACGGCTCAAGGCCGCCATCGAAATGATGAGCGGCAAAAAAGACGTGCTCGACGTTGAGATGCTTCAGCTCGTCAAGGTCTTAAGAGACGGCGAAGAGATCAAAATGAGCAAGCGTAGCGGTAAAGCCATCACGCTTTCTGATCTCATCGACGAAGTCGGAGTCGACGCCATCCGTTATTTCTTCGCACGCCACAGCCTGAACACCCATATGGATTTAGATCTTGATCTCGCCCTCAAAAAGACGAATGAAAACCCGGTCTACTACGCTCAGTATGCCCACGCACGCATCATGACGCTTCTTAGTAAAGCCAGGGAACGAGGCTTTGACACTGCGGCGAACGTAAAGACGTTTGACCATCTCTCAGACCCCCTTACCCGCGGACTCATTTTGAAAGTCGCAGAGTATCCGAAAGTAATCAAAGACAGCGCCCTCGCAAGGACCCCGCACAAGGTCACCAACTACATCCACAGTCTCGCAAGCACGCTGCACGGCTTTTATGGTGGCGTACAGGTCCTAAGCGACAACGAAAAGGCGAGCCTTGAGCGCATTTACATCCTTAAACTCGTCGCCGTGGTTTTAAAAGACGCCCTTGAGATCATCGGTGTCAGCGCGCCTGAGAGTATGTAACTGTCTCAAGCACTGCATGCATGTTATAATTAAATTAATTCATAAAGGAAAAGGTGATGCACTATGCGTCTCAAAGACTATGTAACCAACGTACCCGATTTCCCCAAAGAAGGCATTCAATTCAAGGACATTACACCGCTTATCGCAGACGGACAGGCACTGAGATACGCTGTAAAGAAACTTTCAAACTACGCCCGTGACAAGGAAGTGGATATCGTAGTGGGCCCAGACGCCCGCGGATTCATTTTCGGAACCCCAATCGCGGTTGATCTCGGTGTGGGCTTCATACCGGTGAGAAAACCGGGCAAACTCCCGCGCGCAACCTACACAGAAAGCTTCAACCTGGAATACGATGAATCGTCGCTATCCCTTCACAAGGACGACATCAAACCGGGCCAAAGAGTCCTCATTGTCGATGACCTGCTCGCTACTGGGGGCACCATCGAAGCGACCATCAAACTCGTTGAAAAAGCCGGCGGCAACGTCGTGGGTGTTGCATTTTTGATTGAACTCGCAGCCCTCAAGGGCCGCGCAAAAATCAACAACTACCCGATTTTCAGCCTACTGACCTACTAAAAAAGCATGCTTACAAGGAGGTGACATCATGCAGGAAATAGAGGATTTTTCCAAACTCAGAGACAAACTCAAGACCTATCTGGAAGAAAAAGACATCAACCAGATAGAAAAAGCCTACAACTATGCGCTTGAACATCATGAAGGCCAGAAAAGGAAAAGTGGAGAGCCCTACATCACCCACCCAATCAGCGTCGCCTTCATCCTTTCAAGCTACAAATCCGACCCGACCACCATCATGGCCGGTCTTTTGCATGATTGCATCGAAGACACCTCCGCGACCTACGAAGACGTCAAGGCTCTTTTCGGTGACGAAGTCGCCCTTCTCACAGAAGGCGTCACCAAACTCGGACAATACAAGTTCAAGGGCATCGAATCAAAAGAAGAGGAAAAACAGGTCGTTCAGGCCAAGAACTACCAGAAGATGCTTCTGGCGATGGCCAAGGACATCCGCGTCATCATCGTCAAGCTCGCGGACCGTCTTCACAACATGCGTACACTTGGAAACCTGCCAGAAGACAAGCAAAAGCGCATCGCCCGTGAAACCTTGGACATCTTCGCACCGCTTGCCCACCGTCTTGGTATGTACGTCATCAAGGCCGAACTTGAAGACACGTCTTTCAAGTTTCTCTACCCAGACAAATACAAACAGATCGCACAAATGATCAAGGATACGAAGAAAAACCGCCAGGAAGATCTGGAGCGCATGCGCTCCCAGCTTGAAGACCTCCTAGGCAAGAACAACTTCGACTACAATGTCAAGGGCCGCATCAAGAATATCTATTCGGTCTACAAGAAAATGCGTGACAGAAACAAGGAATTCGACGACATCTACGACCTATTGGCACTTAGAATCATCGTCAAGTCGGTCGAACAGTGCTATAGCGCCATCGGCGTCATCCATTCCAAATACACGCCGATTCCAAACCGTTTCAAAGACTACATCGCCATGCCTAAGCCGAACTTGTATCAATCCCTGCATACCTCGGTCATCTCCCACGGCAAAATCTATGAAATCCAGATTCGAACCAAGCAAATGGATGAAATCGCCGAATACGGGATCGCCGCGCACTGGGCCTACAAGGACAAGGGCGCGAAGATGCCGATGACCCAGATGGTCTCAAAACGGCTCAAATGGTATGACCAGCTCATCAAGTTCACAGAGGAAAGAGAAAGCGATGAGGAAGTGCTCAATCTCCTGAGAGATGACATCTTCCAGTCCAACGTTTACGTATTTACGCCTGAGGGCGACATCATCGATCTTCCAAAAGGCTCCACGCCAATCGACTTCGCCTTCAGAATCCACACCGAAGTCGGCATCAAGACCGTTGGGGCCATCGTGAACGGTAAAATCGTGCCGCTCGAATACAAGCTTGAAACCGGCGACGTCGTTGAAATCAAGACCTCCAAAAACAGTTTCGGTCCAAACGACAACTGGCTCAAAATCGCAAAAACTTCGGGTGCGAAATCCAAGATCAAGAACTATCTCAACAAGCAAAGAAGAGACGTTCTGATTGAGATGGGCAAAGAAGAGTTCGACAAGGAAAAAGAGCGAAGAAAACCAGACCACCCCATCAACGACAAGGAAATAGAAAAACACCTGAGTCACAAAAACATCAACGATCTTGAAACCCTTTACTATGAAATCGGCAAGAACACGATTACCGCCAGAAACGCGCTCAATGCGCTCTTGCCCGATCAGCAGGAGAGCGAAGAAAAACTCATTGAATCGATCAACCGCACGGAGAAAAAAAGCGTCGCGGGCGATTCCAACATCATCGTCGAAGGGCTTGATACGCCTTCAGTGAAGCTTTCAAACTGTTGCACGCCGATCCCTGGAGACCCCATCAAGGGCTATATCTCCAAAGGCAGCGGCATTGCAGTTCACAGAACCAACTGCAACAACCTGAAAAACCTCGATGAAAGCCGCTATATTGATGTCGAGTGGGGCGACGACCGCTCCACGATTCACGATGTGAATCTGAAACTCCTCGTCAACAACCGCGACAACATTCTAGCGGACATCATCAACACCGTGACCACGCATGATGGCAAAGTCGACCAGGTGAGTGCCACGACCAACAAACGCCAGGAAGGCGTCATCAAGATCAAAGTGGGTGTACGCCACCGTAAAATTCTTGACAACATCATTTTGAATCTTCAGAAAGTCGGCGGCGTGATGAACATCGAAAGGCTGATGAAATAATGAAAGTTCTAGCGCAAAGAGTGCTCGATGCATCCTGCATCATTGAAAGTGAAACCACCGCGGCCATAGAAGAAGGCCTGCTCATATACGTCAGTTTCAAAAAAGGCGACGATTCAAGCGTCGTCCCTAAAATGGCTGAAAAAACCGCAAAGCTTCGCATCTTCGAAGATGACGCGGGCAAAATGAACAAAAGCGTCCTGGACACAGAGGGAAGTGTCCTCGCAATTCCTCAGTTCACGCTTGAAGCGTCCACCAAAAAGGGGCATCGCCCCTCGTTCACGGATGCGCTTGAGCCCAATAAGGCTGAGACGCTTTTTCTTTATTTTGTACAGAGACTCAAGAATGAAGGCCTCACGGTCAAAACCGGTCAGTTCCAAACGGAAATGGCAATCAAGAGCACCAACCACGGTCCGGTGACGGTGATGATGGAAAGGGGATGAACCATGATTAGACCGATGAAGGAAACTGAAAAAGACGATCTGCTCGAATTTCTCTATATGGAACCTGAAATCAACCTCTACATGATCAAGGAAGTCGAACATTTCGATCCCGCAAACAAGCACCAGGATATTTACGTCGAAACGGACAGCGAAGGCTACAAAGCAGTCTTGAGCCGAAACTGGTCCAACGCCATCTACTACGCTAGGGAACTCGCATTCAACGACGCCTGGGTGGACATTTTGAAACAGTTGGATTTTCTCTTCATCTCATCGAAAACCGCACTGATCAAACTGATCCATCCGCATTTTCCTTCCATGAAGGAAGACCGAATGGATTTCATGCGCTCAACGGCGTTTACCCCCGAT
>JBNJEC010000032.1:0-12344 GCA_051745505.1 Bacillota bacterium | reverse complement strand
GGCCGCGTTTTTCGGACTTCCGATTCTATTTATCTTTTCACACGCATTCAAACCGAGAAATGAACTCTACGCCTTTCCACCGAGATTTCTCGTAAGAAGCCCGACCTTCGACAATTTCAAGGAACTCGCTGAATTGGCCGCAAACGGCGGTGTCCCGTTCAGTCGCTATGTATTCAACAGCGTCATCGTTGCGGTTGTAGGGGTGCTTTTATCCATACTCGTTACCTCACTTGCGGCGTATGGCCTTTCCAAACTCCATTTCCGAGGCAAGAAACTTCTTTTTGAAATCAATACCCTTGCGCTGATGTTCGTACCCATAGCCGTGACCATACCAAGGTATATCACCATCGCGAGGCTTGGGCTTATCGATTCCTACATGGCGCTCATATTGCCACTTATCGCATTGCCTGTAGGCTTGTTTCTGGTCAAACAGTTCATTGACCAGACCCCGAACGAACTGATAGAAAGTGCCAAGATTGACGGTGCAAGTGAAATGGAGATATTCCTAAAAGTCATCGTGCCGGTCATCATGCCGGCCCTTGCGACTGTCGCGATTCTTTCTTTCCAGATTCTTTGGAATGATCCAATTGGACCCAACCTCTTCATCGATGACGAATCGATGAGAACCCTGCCGTTTTATTTCAATACGCTCGTTATGCAACAAGGCGGAGTGCCAGCCAATACGCCTCAGGGTCAAGGCATGCGCGCCGCAGCCAGTCTGATCATGTTCGTGCCGAGTTTGATCATGTTCATATTCCTTCAAAGCAAAGTCATCAACACGATGGCGCATTCAGGTATCAACTAATGAAGAAACTGCTTATAGGGGCTCTGATTTTGGTCTTCGCTGTTGTCATCGGCACGACAACGCGCGCGGAATCCCCTACGCGCTACAATACCTACACAACATCCAACCAGCAAATCGTGAGAACCCAGACGGCTTATACGCCTGTTACAAGCGTCAACCAGGTGTTTGGAGAGTCGCTTGATGAACCCAATGACATCCATATTGACGAAGACAATACCATTTACATCGTCTCAAACAGCGATGACACCGGCAAACTCATGGTTTTCAACCTTGAAAGTGAAGAAATGACCGTGATTGGTGAAGACTTCCTCGTCAATCCGACCGGTGTCCATGTAAACGACAACGGAAACATCCTCATCGCGGACAGAGGCGGCCGCGTGGCGTATCGCCTGGATGAAGACGGAAATGTTCTTCAGACCTACACCAAACCGAATTCTCCGCTTTTTGGAGATATCGCGTTTCAGCCTAAAAAAATCGTCGGAGACAACCATGGAAACGTCTATATCCTCAATCAGGGCACAAGAGGGCTCGCACAGTTCGGTCCTTCTGGACAGTTCCTTGGATATTATGGGACCAACACCATCACCCCGACCTTCAGAACCATCATCCAATACACCTTCTTCACAGAAGAACAGCAGTCCCGCATTTTCAACCTGACGCCACCCGAAGTCACCAACATGGATATCGATGAGCGTGGGCTCATTCATACCGTATCCAAGGGTGTCTCAGGACGCGGCGTGAAACGCCTGAACATAAGCGGCGACAACCTGCTTCCGGAAGTCTACAACGCACGCGATCTCACAGACGTCGCAGTCGGTCCGATCGGCAATATCTACACCATCACCGATTCGGGCATGATCTATGAATACGACCGTGATGGCAACATGCTTTTCATGTTCGGAGGCCAAGACGTATCTGGTCAGATCAAGGGGCTTTTCAATGTACCTAGCGCAATCGCGGTCGATAGCGATTCCAACATCTACGCGATTGACGAAGCCTCGGGTGAGATGAAAATCTACATGCCTACACAATTCACGAACCTCGTGCACACCGCTCTTGAGACCTACCAGGAAGGCTTTTATCTAGAAAGCCAGGAGCCTTGGGCCGAAGTGCTCAAGATGAATGATTTCTTCGACCTCGCTCATCAGGGCATGGGGAATGCGCACTATTCCCTTGGTGAATACGAAGAAGCGCTTGAGTCTTACGAAATTGCCTACGAAAGAGGCGGCTACAGTGATGCCCTTTGGGAAGTCAGGAATGACTGGCTGCTTGAAAACGTCGGCATCATCATCGGTGTCATCTTCGCGTGGCTGTTTCTTTATGTCATCAATCTGAAAGCGAAGTTCATGCACTATGCGACCGATCCGATC
Organism: Bacillota bacterium; assembly: GCA_051745505.1. GTDB lineage: Bacteria > Bacillota_I > Bacilli_A > Izemoplasmatales > Izemoplasmataceae > M55B118. The sequence goes on along the minus strand of JBNJEC010000032.1, from coordinate 10,169 downwards.
AAACACACCTACAAAAAAGCGAAAGAAAAGTCCAAAACCTTCGATCAGGTCATGTATGTCTTCAGCTATCTCAAAAACCCCGCAGACGCAAGCTATGAAATCAAAAGAAGAAGCCGCGTCGGCTATCTGCCTGCGACCATTCTGCTCATCATCTATTTCTTCTTTTACATCTACTATATCTATGAGCTAAACTTCCTTTTCAACTACCGCGTGATTTCATCAATCAACGTCGGGGAAGAGATGATCAAAATCTTTTTGCCCTTTATTCTCTGGGTCCTTGCGAATTACCTGATCGGCTCCATTCGCGAAGGGGAAGGCCGTTTCAAGGATGTCTACATCACCACCATATTCAGTATCTTCCCGTTTTTCATCTCACTACCGATTATCACAGTCATGTCACAGGCGCTCACTTACAACGAGGCCTTCCTGATTGAATTCATTCAAATCCTGGCGATACTCCTTACCGTCATCTATTTCTTCTTCATGGTCAAGGAAACCCATTACTACACCATCAAGGAGACGTTCCAGTCCATCTTCATCTCCGCATTCACCATGGTGATGCTGATGCTTGGAACCTTCATCATCTATATGCTGTTAAATGAACTGTTCGTCGTCATCAAAGACATTACCATGGAGGTGTTGCAGCGTGTTTAAACTTATCAAACGACTATTCATTGCAACACTTTTCCTGACGCTTAGCATCGTATTCATTCATGCGCAGACACATGATCAGGACCCAAGTGGCGGCAGTGAGAATGACTACTACAACTACATCGAACAGCAAAAACTCTCGAGCAGTCTTTATTCGAAACCAGAAGATGACACCCTGGTCGATCCGGAGATGTTCATTTCAATTGAAGCTGAGGACACCTTGGTAAGCGACAATGATTCCTTGGAACTTTACATGAATGAAGAGACGCTCAATTTCAAAATCAGAAACAAGGACACGAACTACGTATGGTCGACCGCCCTCAGTGAGCCAGACGCCGGAAATTACGACGGTCTGCTTTCAAGCGGGATCGGCATCGAATACATCAACAAGGAACAAAACATGAGCGAAAACACCAATATCGGGCTTGTGGATACAGAATTCACACTTGATACCACGGACACCGCAAACGGTGTATCCATCGATGTTGAAATCGGTGGGTACTGCTCAACTAGGAACTGTTCGAGGCTTTATGAGGATTATCAGGACGGGGTTTACGATCTCGAACACATGATTCAACTCGGACTTACCGAAATCGATGTGGCCTTCACACTCGATGTCAGTTTGACTGACAAAGGCATCACCGCCCATATTCCCTTTGAAAGCATCACTCAGGAAGAAGACGAATGGACCACGCTTTCAAGCATTATCTTATTCCCGTCTCTCGGTGCGACAAGACTCGATGATGTGCCGGGCTACATGGTCATTCCAGACGGCGTCGGCGCAGTCATTCGCTATGAAGACAACATGGGTCAGTACGGCACGCCGTTTGAAGAACGCTTCTACGGAGAAAATCTAGGGCTGGCGAGTGGAAGACAATCCGTTACGTCCTACCCGCTTTCCATGCCGATTTTCGGAGCGGTTCATGGGCATAAACAACACGCCATGAGCGGCATTATAGAATCCGGAGACATCAATGCACGTCTGCTTGCCTACCCGAATGGGTCCGCAAACCAGGACTACAACCTCGTATTCCCCAAATTCGACATCCGCCAGAGATACCGTCAAAGTTTCACAAGTGACGGCTCAGGCGGCGCTAGACGCGTGGCGGACACGTTGTCAGACGACATCACCGTTCACTACAATTTCCTAAGTGACACGGAGGCCACCTACGCGGGTATTGCGAAAAACTACAGAAACTTTCTTGCGGATAAAGACATCATCCGCCCTCTTGATACCGAGGATGTGAACATTCCGCTTCACACGCAGTATCTCATGAGTGATTCAAGAAGTCAGTTTATCGGGAATTCCGTGATTGAAATGACATCTGTAAGCAGCATTGAACGCATGATTGAAGCGTTCAACAATGCGAACATCACCAATCAGAAAGTTTCGCTCATGGGGTGGAATGATGGTGGGTATTCAGGCCATCTTCCTACCAACTTGGACTTTGAAAACAAACTCGGAAGCAACAATGAATTCAGAGACCTCATCAAGGCAACGGACGCCTACCTTCTCAACAACTACCTAGAGGCGACCGACGCCACCGACAACGTCACTTACAGAAGTGATGTCGCCCAAGGCGTGGACCGATTCCAGCTGGAAGACGAATGTGAATCCTGCACGTACAACAGCCATTACCTGCTTTATCCTGAAAAAACCAGGGCCCTCGCCATGGACCATTATGAGGATTTCACCGAAGAAGAGGCCAACATGCTCTTCGAGTCCCTTGGATCCACCGTGTTTTCCTATTACGACAACACCATCTACAACAGAAGCGATGCCTTCAATCATTATGAAACCATCATGGACACTTACAACGAAAAGGCCGCTTACATGTATCCCAATGCGTATGCCTACCCTTATACGGATGAGTTCTTTGGCGCACCCCTTTTCAATTCACAGCTCAAATACTACGACGACCTCGTGCCGCTTCTACCGATTGCATTGAGCGGTCATATGGATTTATACGGTCAGTTCATGAACTTCAACTCCCTCGGACGCGAACAGACCCTCATGCTCATTGATTTCAACATCAACCCTTCATTCATTTTGAGTGAACAGGAATCGAATGAACTGAGTGGCACGGACATCGAATACATGTTCTCAACCCATTTCGAAAAATGGGAAGAAAGCGTCATTGAGGATTATCACTACATGAACGACGCGCTTCAGTATGTCAGAGGCGAAGCGATTGAATCAAGGGACGTCTTGGAGATGGGGGTCGTCGAAGTGACTTATTCCAACGGGGTCGTCATCGTCATCAACTACACCTCGCAAGACGTCACCTATGACGGGACAACCATCAATCCGCTCGACTACCATGTAGGGGGGCTTGACTCATGAGACTCCTAAAAAAACTCATTCCCTTCAAATTGCTTAAAAAACTTGTGCCTCATATTGAAAAAATAATCCTGAAACCCGGTGAGAAATACATTGTGAGACCCGGCAAGAAATACATCGTGAAGCCGGTTGAGAAACACCTATTCAAACCGCTTAAAAAATTCGGCTACATTCTCACTCACAACAAGATTCTGATGAAAAAACAGACGCAGCTTGTGTTCTTTGACCGCTATACTTACAACATCACCCACAAAAGAAGAGAACACATGGTCGGCATCGCCTTCATCTTCATCTGGATCATCGGATACCTCATCTTCACGCTTTATCCGGTATTCTACAGTCTTTATCTCAGTTTTTTCAAAGTTCAGATGGACGGTCAGAACCTGGATCTCGTCTTTGAAGGCTTCAACAACTACAGAGCTGTCTTTTTGAGTGATCCCTACTTCGTGGAAATCCTCATCGAGTATGGCCTTGAAATGCTTATCAATGTATCGATCACCATCGTCTTCGCACTCGTCATTGCGATGCTCATCAACCAAGACATCAAGGGCAAGGGCGCATGGCGTACGGTGTTCTTCCTGCCGGTTATCATTACCTCAGGTCCGGTCATCGCCATCCTGATCGATCAGGGCGCGACCACCCTGCCTTCGATTGAGGACTACGGCATCATCGAACAGGTCCTCTCAAACGTCGGCAGTTTCATCGCAAGCCCGCTTCAGGCGCTTTTCAACCAGATACTGCTTGTCTTCTGGTTTGCGGGCATTCAGATACTCATCTTGCTGGCGGGGCTTCAGAAAATCGACAAGTCCGTCTACGAAGCCGCCTCGATTGACGGTGCGGGACCTTGGGAGACATTTTGGAAAATCACCCTGCCTTCACTGATTCCTCTGATTACGGTCACCGTGGTTTACACGGTCGTCTCCATGAGCGTTTTCAGCCTTAACGAAGTCATCATCTACATTCAGGACATCATGCTTGGTGAATCGACCAACGCCATCACCACTGGCTACGGATACTCTTCCGCACTTTCCTGGGTCTATTTCCTCGTCATGAGCGCCATCATACTCCTGTTTGTCGGGGCCATCAACATCAGAAGGAGGTCAAGAGCGTGAGTCCATTCAAAAAACAAAGAGCCTTTCTGAGTTTCATGGGTGAAAAAATCAAAAACAAGGAATACGACCAGGCCAAATCTAGAATGAAATCCCTGATGTTCGGCAGCAAACTCACCAACGGCCTCGTCTTCAAATTGCTCATCTATACCCTGCTCGTAAGTCTCGGGTATGTCTATCTTTACCCGGTACTTTACATGGTCACGAACTCCTTCATGTCCATGAGCGACATCATCAGTGTCGCGGTTCGCTGGATTCCGACGAGTCTCAACTGGGAGAACTACCGGATTGTCTGGCAGGATCTGAACTACCCAAGCGCCCTCATGGACGCGATAATCCTTGCGGGCTTGCCCGCCCTTAGCGCCACCGTCTCAAGTGCCTTCATAGGGTATGGGTTCGCACGGTTCGACCTGCCGTTTAAGAAGACACTTATGACCCTCATGATCATGGCGTTCATCATTCCACCGCAAATCACCATGCTTCCGACTTTCAGAATGTATGCGAATTACGATTTGCTCGGGAGCATTCGCGCTTTTGTCTATCCGGCGATTCTGGGTCAGGGGCTGAACGGACCCATCTATATCCTGCTTTTTTATTCCTTCTTCAAAACCATTCCGAAAAGTCTCGAAGAAAGCGCCAAGCTTGACGGCGCGGGGCCACTTAGAATTTTTACCAAGGTCGCGATACCACTCGCCGTCCCGGCGATCATCATCGTGTTCCTCATCAGTTTCGTGTGGTACTACAACGAAACCTATCTTGCAGGCCTCTTCTTAAGAGGCAGCGACATGCTTACCTTGCCGCTTCGAGTCGAACAGTACATCAACGAATTCACCGCAATGTATCCTGAAGGCTCAAGAGCCCGTGAACTCATGCAGGCTGTGAGTCTTGCTGGAAACATATTATCATTACTTCCTTTGCTGATACTTTACTTCTTCACACAAAGACACTTCGTGGAAAGTATTGACCGTACGGGAATTACAGGAGAGTAATTATGAAAAACCTATTTAGTCTATCCATATTCCTAATACTCATTGTCACCCTCGCCGCGTGCGAGGATGACAATGACCCAAACAATAACAACAAGGAGCCATACGACGAGCGCGGTATCGTCAGCGAAGACTGCGAAGGCGAGCCCAACATCGATGACTGGCAGCCCGTATGGTGCAGTGAATTTGACGAAGACGGGCTGCCAAGCAACGATTACTGGGGGTATGACGTCGGTGGTCATGGGTGGGGCAACAACGAGCTTCAGTACTACACTGATGACGACCTCGACAACGCCTACATCGAAGACGGTATCCTGAACATCCAGGCTTTGAGAGAAGAGCATGAGGGCAATGATTACACCTCGGCACGCCTCGTGTCCAAATACCGTGGCGACTGGGAATACGCCCGCATTCAGGTACGCGCCAAAATGCCAAGCGGGCGCGGTACATGGCCGGCTATCTGGATGCTGCCAAGCGAATGGCGCTATGGGGACTGGCCGCACAGTGGTGAAATCGACATCATGGAATATGTCGGCTATGATCCGGGTGTGGTTCACGGTACGATTCATACAGGCGCTTACAATCATGGTCTTGGGACACAGATAGGGTATTCAAAAGATGTCCCAGACGCTGAAGATGCGTTCCATCTTTATGAAATGATCTGGGAGCCGGGCAAAATCGTTCTCATGATTGACGGCGAAGAGTTCGCTCAGTTCGGTTTCAATCCCGATGCGAACATCGGCACTGAGAACTCGGAAGCCTGGCCGTTTGACCAACCATTCCATCTCATTTTGAATGTTGCTGTTGGTGGAGACTGGGGGGGTGCACAGGGAGTAGATTCCAATGCCTTCCCGACCAAGATGGAAGTGGACTATGTTCGCGTGTTCCAAAAGGACTACGCAGGCATGAGTGAAGAGGCACCCAGTGAGCCGAGTGATGTTGAAATGGCTGCCAGAAGCAATGAATCGGTTCGCCTTCACTGGGACAAGTCAACCCATGATGTCGCGGTTCACGAATACGATATCTTTGTGGACAACACGCTTGTAGGCTCCACTACGCTGAACGCCTTTGACATCGAAGGACTCGATCCAGGCACCTCTTATGAAGTCGGTATTGTTGCCAAGGATTTCGCCGACAACAAATCTGAAATGGTCACCCATACAGTTCAAACGTCCGACTAGAAAATATCGCCTACTTACGGCAAATAACCGTGGTTTTATCTTGAAATGCAAATAGATTTCGTTTACACTATGATTAATAATGTAAACGAAATAGTAAGGGAAGTGCATCAGATGGTCACCATCAAGGATATATCAAAAAAGTCGGGATACAGTGTCACCACGGTTTCAAAAGCGCTCAACGACTACCCCGACATCGCAAAAACGACAAAGGAAAGAATCATCGGGCTATGCAATGAAATGGGCTACGTCCCAAACAGCAGTGCAAGATCGCTCAAAACCACACATTCCTACACCATTGGTGTGGTCTTTGAAGAAAATACCAACCAAGGACTTCAACACCCTGTATTCGCACGGATTCTTGAAAGTTTCAAATCCAAAGTCGAGAAAAAAGGCTATGACATTCTCTTTCTTGCAAGAAGCATGGGCAACCAGAACGGCTCATACCTCCAACACTCAATCCGCAAACAAGTTGAGGCCATTTTGGTGCTTTGCGCGGATTTCAATACCTTGGAGATGGAAGAACTTTACCATTCGGAACTGCCCGTTGTCATGATTGATTTCAATGCCAGCAACGTCACCACCATCACCTCGGACAATGAAACAGGTGTTAATCAGGCGGTTGATTATCTCGTTGAACTCGGACACACCAAAATCGCCCATATTCATGGGGAACTCGATTCGTTCATCGGTGGACAGAGAAAGGAATACTATGAAAAAAGAATGCGCCATCACGGGCTCTCTTTGAGGGATGACTATCTTGCGAACGGAACCTACTTCTCAAAGGAAGAAGGGTACACCGCCATGCAACAGCTGATGCATCTTGATACGCCGCCTACGGCCATTTTCTGTGCGTCAGACCTTCTCGCGATCGGTGCGATGGAGGCCATCAAGGACGCCGGCAAGCGCGTGCCTGAAGATTTTTCGCTAATCGGCTTTGACGGTATTGATTTGGGTCAGCTCATCACGCCACGCCTCACCACCGTCAAACAGGATACCCGTGCGATGGGTCTACTCGCGGCTGAAAACCTGCTTGATTATATCGACAGCAAGGAACGGGTAGAAAACGAAGGCAAAACCATCACTGTTGATACACAGCTTATCAAGGGTGAAAGCACACAATCACTTAAAAAAAGGACTTAACTGATATGAAGCTTATTAAACATCTGGATTTTACCAAAATGCATACTCTAGACAGAGAAACCTTCACCATCGCAGTCGGAGACAAGTGGCCGAACAAGGAACTTCAAAGCTACACCGACAAGGCAAAAAACCTCTTTTTCACAGAAGAAGGGCTCAATTTGCGCGCGACTTATGAAAACGGTAAGTTTGAAAGTGCGCGTATTCACACGAAAGACAAGTTCTTTTTCAAGTACGGTCAAATTGACATCACCGCCAGACTCCCAAAAGGCAAGGGCACCTGGCCTGCGCTTTGGATGATGAGCAATGACGGACGCTATGGCCACTGGCCAAGAAGCGGCGAAATTGACATCATGGAACACGTCGGCAATGAACTTGACAAGCTTTACCTCTGCGTCCACACCGAAAGCTACAATCACACGAAGGATTCTGAATACTTCAACAAGATTCACGTCCCGGGCGTAAGTGATGATTTCAACACCTACTCGCTTATATGGACTGAAGATGCAATTGAATACCTGCTAAACGGAGAAACCGTCGTGCAATATCAAAAAGGGGAAGACGGCAAAGACACCTCGCCAAAAGGCTGGCCGTTTGACCACCCGTTTTTTCTGATTATGAATCTTGCGGTGGGCGGCATGCTCGGTGGCCCCGTTGACAAAGACGCTTTTCCACAAACCTTCACCATCAAGGACATCAAGGTCTATCAATAAAAAAGCCGCTCAGAGAAACGTGAGCGCGCCATGAAAAAAGCTTCCAAAATTGGAAGCTTTTATTTTGCCTTGAACTGGTTTTCTTCTTCATCGTAATAATAGTCAATAAGTTCGAGATTTTCAACAATGAGCGTTTCCTCGATGTGTTCACTCTTGCAAAGGTCCTCAAGGGATTCGTAATCGTTTCTGAGTTTCGTATTGACAAGACTCAGAAGCAGATTCGGGTCCATATTCGCGTTCAGTTCCATACTATTCCTCCGTTCTCCTACAGTATAGCATGCAAAAGTGATAAATATAAAGGGAAATCAATTGACAAATCGCTTTCATTTATTTAAAGTATATAAGGCTTATCAAAGGGGGGCAAGCAATGAACTTGCATGTTGAAATCAAACGGATTTTATGGATTACGCTCGGAACACTCATCTTTGCGGTGGGAATCAGCTACTTTATCGTACCCGCAGATCTCATCCCGGGTGGACTTACCGGGTTTGCGCGTCTTGCGCAGTATGGAACCACCGAACTTGGGCTTCCGCTCAATCTCGGGATCTGGGTGGTGCTTCTCAACATCCCGATCATGGTGCTTGGGCTCAAGGGCATTTCAAAACGTTTCGTTTATTATTCAACCTATTCCATCATCCTTCAAGGCATTCTCATCGGCTTTTTTGAAGCGAACCCAATCGTGGTCGGTGAAGAGATTCTCGCAATGAGTGTGCTTGGTGGGGGCCTTGTAGGGCTCGGTGCGGCGATGACGCTTAAAAGCGGCGCTTCAACGGGTGGGATTGACATTGTCGCGCAGTATCTGTCTTTGAAACTTCAGATGAGCATCGGCTACATCGGCATCATCGTCAATGCGATGATCCTGGGCATTTCCCTGCTCGTTTTCGATGCTCAGTTCGCGTTTTACACACTGGTCAGTTTCATTGTGACGAACATGCTTATCGACAAACTCCACACCGCCTACAAGCGCGTGCGTCTTGATATCCTCTCCACCCATGGAGACGAAATCAAGGACGCCATCATCGCCCGCTCGATCAGGGGCATGACAATGATGAACGCAAGAGGCGCCTATACGGGAGAACGAAGAAAAATTCTCTGGATGGTGCTTCAGGTCCACGAAGTTTATGACATTGAGAAAGTCATTACCGATATCGATCCGGACGCATTCATCACGATGACGCCTGTCCATCATTTAAACGGTTTCTTTCACCGCATTCTCATATCCTAAGTGTCCGTTTGGACACTTTTTTTTACGCAAGCGCTATTTTGGTTTATAATGAGTACCAAAGACAATTCAGGAGGTGAAGCATGGCCACGCAAAGCATATCGGTTAGGAATCTTGTGTCCTTTTTATATGGAACGGGGAATCTTGAGAGTCAGACCAAAGGCAAAAAAAACCGCCAGGTGGGGCAAATGCTTCACCTTGAAAGGCAGAGAACCTATCTTGAACAGGACAAAAGCGAAGTCACGCTGAAAAAAACGTTTCAAGACAGTGATTTCACACTGCATTTAAAAGGCCGTCTTGACGGTCTTTTAAACCGTGAAGGCGAAGCCATCATAGAAGAGATAAAGAGTACGGAAACATCACTCAAGCTCATGAATGAAACAACCTATCCAGCACACATGATGCAGGCGCGTTTTTATGCGTACATGTATATGGAAGAAAACGCGCTTGACACCATCACAATCTGGCTTACCTACATCCATCATCCTACAAAGGCCATCAAGACGATTGAAAAAGATGTGACATTCAAGACCGTGGAAGAAGACGTTCTGCGCGCAGTCAAAGCCTACAAAAAATGGCTTGTCATCTATGAAACGCATCAGTTTGACAAGGAAAAGTCCCTAGAAGGCCTTACATTCCCTCACGATACATACCGCGAGGGGCAATACCATTTCATGGGCGCCGTATACAAGACACTTATAAGCGAAGACATCCTTTATGCGACTGCGCCCACAGGCATCGGTAAAACCATCGGTGCGCTCTTTTCCGGTCTCAAGACACTCAAGGACGAGAAGGAGAAGCTGTTCTTTCTGACGGCGAAAAACGCCGG
>JBNJEC010000031.1:0-12638 GCA_051745505.1 Bacillota bacterium | reverse complement strand
GATGAAGTTCTTAAGAGACCTCGGCTTTACACCGAAAAAACGAATCCGTCTCATCCTCGGTCTTGACGAAGAGACCGCCAACCGCGGCATTGAACGCTACTTTGAAAAAGAGCCGATGCCTGATGCGGGCTTCTCACCGGATGCGGAATTTCCCGTCATCCACGGAGAGAAAGGCCTTTTTTCCTTTGATTTCGTAGGAAAGGCCCGACCAGGCAAGCTGGTATACTTTGTCTCAGGGGATCGCTACAACGTCGTGCCCGCAGAAGCAACTGCGGTCATCGATGAATCACTAGATCTCAAAGACGATTTTGAAGCATATTTGAAAGAGCATGGTCTCAAAGGAAACGTTCAGGGTAGCACCTATACGCTTGAAGGCAAAAGCGCACACGCCTCAACCCCTGAAAAGGGTGTGAACGGTGCGGCCCACCTTGCGACATTTTTAAGCAACCATATTGACCATCCTTATATCAATGTCATTGCGGAGATATTCGCGTTTGATCACTATGGTGAAAAGACGGGCATCGCTTCAAGCGATGAACAGCTCAAGGCCCTCACCCTGAACGCAGCCGTATTCAAATATTCCAAAGAAGGCGCCTTGATTGGGGTGAATATCCGCTATCCAGGGAGTTTCGATCTTGAAAAAGAATATCACACCCTTTCAAAGCTCGCTTACAAATACGGACTTGCCTATGAATCCAAAGGCCATGTGCCACCGCATTATGTAGATCCTGAGGATCCGCTTGTCACAACCCTTATGGACGCGTATCAAACCGTTACGAAAGACTATGACCATCCCCCGTTCACCATCGGTGGCGGGACCTATGCGCGCACCCTTGAAAAAGGTGTGGCGTTTGGCCTTGTGATGCCAGGAAGAGAAGACGTTGCGCATCAGGTGGACGAGCACATCTTCATAGACGATCTCATCAAGGCGACCGCAATCTACATGGAAGCCATCGAGAACCTCAGCAAATTAGAAGAACCGCTCAAATAAAGAAAGACTTTCCTGGAGAAAAAGGAAAGGCTTTGATATAATGATAATGGTGATTTCATGAGACTTAGAAAAGTAAAACACGCTGAACAAACAATTAAGAACCATCCCGATAAAATCGTTGAAATTCCAAGAGACGCCAAAGTTGATCTTCATCCTAGAATCGACAACCGCCCTCTGGATTTGGAAATCGGAGCGGGCAAGGGCCAGTTCATACACAACTTGTCCAAAGCCTATCCGGACAGATTTTTCCTGGCGGTCGAACGCTACGACAGCGTCATTGTGCGAGCACTTGAAAAATTCATCGAAGACCCAAGAGAAAACGTCCTGCTTGTTCAAGCCGATGCGGAAATGCTCAAGGAAAACCTGAAACCGGGCAGTGTCGATACGATTTATCTGAACTTTTCAGATCCCTGGCCGAAGGTGCGTCACGCCAAGAGACGGCTGACCCATCCAAGGTTTTTGAAGCTTTACCGTTCGCTTTTGAAACCAGAAGGCGTACTTGAATTCAAAACCGACAACCGAAACCTGTTCGAATACACACTTGAAACCATGAATGATTTCGGTGTTGATTTCAAGGAAATATGCCTCGACCTTCACAAGGAATACGATAAAGACACATTGTTCATGACGGAATTTGAAGAACGGTTTTCCAAGGAAGGCCCGATTTACAAACTTAGCGCTACATTCAAGGAGGAGACCAAACATGAAGAAAATCTATGAAGACCTGGTGAACTTGCCGGGGGCACCAAGTTTTGAACACCGCGTAAAGAAGTACATGAAAAACGAACTTACAAAATACACAGATGACATCATCGAAGACAAACTCGGCAGTGTCTTTGGTGTGCTGAACCGTGAAAGCAAAGGCCCAAAGGTCATGCTTGCAGGCCACATGGACGAAGTCGGTGGCATGGTCACCGGCATTACAGACAAAGGGCTTGTCAAGATGAAGGGCCTGGGTGGCATGAAACCCGAAGTCTTCTTGTCACAACACATGATTATCTATACAGATGATATGGACGAGATTCCTGGGGTTACGGCATCAAAGCCACCACACCTCACCCGTGGTAGCAAGGAAAAAGCACTCAAGACCTTTGACGACCTTTTGCTTGATATCGGCGCGGACGACAAGGATCACGCCAAGGAACTCGGCGTGAAAATCGGACAGCAGATCATCGCGAAAAATTCCTATACACCAACCAAAGACGGAAAGAAATTCATCTCCAAAGCCTGGGACAACCGTTTCGGTTCAGCCATGGCGCTTGACATCATGGAAACCCTCAAGGATGAAACTCTGCCTTGTTCTTTATATGCAGGAGCGACCGTGCAAGAAGAAGTGGGCTTAAGAGGCGCGTCAACTGCCACTGCGCTTGTAGACCCAGATGTCTTCCTCGCGGTAGACTGTTCACCATGTACGGATTCTTTTGACGACGATGAAGTCGGCGGAAAACTCGATGGAGGCTTCCTTCTAAGGTTTTACGACCCGAATGCCATCATGCACAAGGGCATGAAAAAACACTTTGAAGCTTTGGCTGAAAAGCACGGCATCAAATACCAGTACTACCAATCCAAAGGCGGAACCGACGCGGCCCGTGCGCAACTTCACGGAGACGGGGTCGTCGTTGCGACTGTCGGAATGCCTGCACGCTACATCCATTCAACCACATCCATGATTCATGAAAATGACTATCAGGCCGTCAAAGACATGGTGCTTGCGGTCATTCGTTCCATGAACCAAGAGACTTACGAAGAAATCCGTTCAAACGTATAACTCACTAACTTGATGATATTCATGCGCGTAAGACCGTGTAGCGTAAGCACGCGAGTCTTTAAAGCGTATCAATATATACCTTCACAATAAGGGACCTATCAAGGCCCAAAATAAAGGAGAGTTTCAAATGAGAAACAAAAAAACATCGGAAATGACAATGATGGCCATGTTCATCGCGATTATTGTCGCCATGTCAATGATTCCGTTCCTGGGCTACATTCAAATCGGACCGGTCGCCATTGTCACGATTCACATTCCCGTCATCATTGGTACCATTTACGGAGGCAGAAAATACGGTCTTGTACTGGGTACGGCCTTTGGGGTTTTCTCCCTGATTGTCGCTTACGTCAGACCCGGCGTTGCGGATGTTGTGTTCCAAAATCCGTTCATCAGCATCCTGCCAAGAATCATTTTCGGTCTGCTCACCTGGTACATCTACAAAGGCCTAAAAGCACTCATTCCAAATGAAGCGGTAGTAATCGGTCTTACATTTGGCCTGGCCACACTGACACACACCATTGTGACGCTTTCGAGCCTTATTCTCTTTCAGGACTCCATTGAAGAGTTTTTCGGACCGCTCTTTCAGTTCATTGCGGCCGTCATGGCACTCAATGGACCCATTGAAATTATTCTCGCAATCATGATCGGTACACCGATTGTTCGCAGGCTCAAAGCCAGCAACCAATTTTCCATGAAGTAGGAGGCCACCCATGCGCTTATATATTGACATTGGAAATAGCAACATTCATATCGGCAAGGGAAACGGCACGGTTGAAAAGACGTACCGATTCAAGACCGACCAGACCAAATCAAGCGATGAATACCACAGTCTGCTTGGCTATCTCTTTGAAGACGTCAACGCGGTCATTATCGCTAGTGTGGTGCCGCAACTCAACACCGCATTCAAAACCTTCATCACAGAATATTATGGCATCACGCCGGTATTCGTCGGGCCGGGAATCAAGACCGGTGTCTCCATCAAAACGGATTATCCACAACAAGTGGGCGCCGATCTTGTGGCCGCGGCCGCAGGGGCCGTCGCCACCTACCATAAAAACAGCATTATCATCGACATGGGCACGGCGACCACGTTCACTTACGTCGAGAAGAACGTCATCAAGGGTGTCTCCATCACCATCGGCCTTGACACCTCAAAAGAAGCGCTTGTCTCAAGAACCTCGCAGTTGCTTCAGTTCGAGTTCGAAGTGCCGAAGAAGGTACTCGGCACGAACACGATTGAAGCCTTGAATTCAGGATTCCTCTATGGGCATGCGCACCAAGTGATGGGCTTTGTCGAAGCCATCAAGCGAGATTATTCAAACAGCGATGTGGCCGTCATTGTCACAGGCGGCGCCGCGCAACTGATTAAAACCCTGCTTCCTGAAGACTACATCATGGACGATCTGCTCATTTTACGTGGGCTTGTTTCCATTTATGAAAAGAACAAAAGCACTCTTCATTGACAAAGCGCCCCTTAAACACTATAATGATAGCGAATAAAAAAGGAGTGATGCTCGTGTTAGAGAAAATCAGAGCGATTATCGCGGATGAACTCGGTGTAGAAGAAGATTCCATCGATGTTGATTCACAACTAGCCGATGATCTTGGTGCAGATTCATTGGATGCCGTGGAACTCATCATGGCAATCGAAGAAGAATTCGATATCGAAATCGACGATTCTTCAGCCACCAAAATGAAAACTGTTCAAGACATTGTCGACTACTTGGAAAAGCATACAAAATAAATACTCATTTCGATGGGTATTTTTTTTATTTTACCCCCGCATGTGGTAAAATACACATAGATTTCAAAACGGAAACGAGGGAACATCAATGAAAAAACTGATCCTTATTGACGGCTCCAATTTAATGTTTCGTGCCTACTACGCAACTGCGTATTCAGGGCGCATGATGAAAAACTCACGCGGTGAATTCACCAATGCCGTTTACGCGATTACCAACATGTTCAATCTTATTTTGAAAGAGGACTTCACCCACATCCTTGTGGCATTCGACAAGGGGAAGGCGACGTTCAGACACAAGGAGTATGAAGCATACAAAGCAGGAAGAAAACCGATGCCCGATGAATTCAGGGAACAACTTCCCTACATCAAAGCCGTTCCGGACAAACTCGGCATGAAAGTCTATGAAAGCGAAGCCCTCGAAGCCGATGATATCATTGGAACACTGGCAACCAAGTTTTATGATGAATTTGACGATATTGAACTTGTCTCAAACGACCGCGATCTCTATCAGCTTTTGAACCACAAGGTCCACCAGAGAGTCTCCAAAAGCGGCCTTCAACCTGAAAAGGACTACACAGCGGATTCGCTTCAAGACGACATGGGTATTTCGCCTTCACAGATTCCTGACTTGAAAGGCCTCATGGGGGATTCTTCAGACAACCTCCCAGGCATCCCAGGCGTCGGTGAAAAGACCGCACTCAAACTTCTCCACGAATTTGAAACCGTCGACAATCTGCTTAGAAACGTCAATGAACTCAAAGGCAAACTCAAGGAAAAAATCGAAACGCATGGAAAAGACGCGATCAAGTATCGAGACCTCGCGACTTTGAAAACCGATGCGGATCTCGATTTCACCCTTGATGATCTTCGCTATCAGGGAATTGATCGTTCCGCACTCATAGATTTTTACGAGTATCTTGAATTCCATAGTCTTCTTCGCAGGCTCAAAAAGGACAATGGCATTGAAGATGCCCCTGAAGCGTCCAAAAAAGACGTTACACCGGTTGAGCCGATTGAAAAGGAAGCGGACATCGAAAAGGCCGTTTCCAAAAAAGAGACCACCCTCGTGCTCGAATCGTTTGGCTCCAACTACCATTTCGCAGAAAAACTCGGCTTTGCGCTTCTCAGTGACGCCGGCCTTTTCTTCATCCCTTATGAAACAGCTGTTGGCTCAAAAGCCTTCAAGGCCTTCATAAAAGACGAGAAGAAGAAAAAGTACACCCATGACGTGAAACGCCTGCAGGTTTCCCTTATGCAGGACGAACTTTCAATAGAAGGCATCGAGTTTGATTTATTGCTTGCAGCTTATGTATTGAACCCGACAAACACCAAAGAGGATTTCAAAGTCATCGTTTCAAACTTCGATTACCACGAGGTTCCATATCTTGAAGATGTTTACGGCAAAGGCGCGAAAGCGGCCGTCCCCGAGAAAAAGACCTACATCGAATACGCCGCGAGCAAGGCTCGCGCCATCAAGGCTCTCAAGGAAAAAATGGAAAGCGATCTTGATGATCATGATCAGAAGAGCCTCTATGAAGATATCGAGCTCCCCCTCGCCTTTGTGCTCGGCGAAATGGAACACTACGGCGTAGAGATCGATGAAGGTGCGCTCAAGGATATTGATACGACCCTTGAAAAGGATCTTGGTGACCTTACAAAGAAAATCCATGAGCTCGCAGGAGAAGCATTCAATATCGGATCGCCCAAACAGCTTTCCGAAATCCTTTTTGAAAAGCTTGATCTTCCCCCTCAGAAAAAACTCAAAACCGGCTATTCCACAAATATCGACGTCCTCAAGAAACTCGAAGGCAAACACCCGATTATTGAGAAAATCATTCGCTACCGAATGGTCGACAAACTCAGAAACACCTACATCCAAGGCCTTCAGGACGCCATTCACGAAGACGGTAAAATACACACCATCTACAAACAGGCCTTCACGCAGACGGGAAGACTCTCAAGCATTGAGCCGAATCTTCAAACCATCCCGATCAGAAGTGAAATGGGCAGAAACATCCGTAAGGTCTTCATTCCCTCAAAAGGAAACGTGCTGATTGCGGCGGACTATTCTCAGATTGAACTGAGACTGCTTGCGCATCTTGCGAATGAACAACGCCTCATTGAAGCTTTCAACAACGGCGAAGATATCCATAGCGCAACGGGAAGACTCGTCTTTGACAAGGAAGAACTCTCGAGTAACGAGCGCAGAATGGCCAAAGCCGTGAACTTCGGCATCATCTATGGTCAGACACCATGGGGCCTATCTCAGGAACTGGGCATTTCAGCAGCTGAAGCCAAAACATTCATCAACCGTTACTACGAACGCTTTTCAGGCATTGAAACCTATATGGACGACGTGGTTGAAAATGCGAAGAAAGATGGATACGTCTCAACCCTTTATGGCAGAAGACGCTATATCCCTGAACTCTACTCGAAGATTCACACCCAAAGAGAAATGGGCAAAAGAACCGCAATGAACGCACCGCTTCAAGGGAGCGCCGCGGACCTCATAAAGATCGCCATGAATGAACTCGATGAAGCCATCAAAAAACAGGGCCTCAAATCAAAACTCATCTTGCAGATACACGATGAACTCGTATTTGACGTTCCAGAAGACGAAAAGGAAACCATGCAGAAACTTGTCAAGAAAACCATGGAAGAAGTCGCAGATCTCAAGGTGCCTCTCACTGTCGATGCTTTGATAGGAGAGAACCTCAATGAAGCCAAATAAAAGCCGCGAATCGGTGATGCTCAGGAGTTTCTTCGTCAACATCACCATGATCATCGTCAAAGTCATAGGCGGATTCGCCGTAAACAGTGCCGCGCTTATAGCGGACGCCGTGCACTCCACAAGTGATCTCTTCAGTGATATCCTTGTGCTTCTCGGACTTAGAGAAAGCCAAAAACCCCCAGACAGTGAACACCCGCTCGGTCATGGGAAAATCGAATACGTTCTAAGCATATTCCTGGGGCTTGGTGTGCTTTTCATAGCGTATCAGCTCATACGGGACATGATTTTAAATATCGGAGACGGGCCGGAAGTCCCGAACATATACGGGTCTTTCATTGTCATATTCGTCATTGCCGTTAAGATCTTCCTTGCACGGTATCTGACCTATTACGGCAACAGACTTGACAGCCAGATTCTCAAGGCGAGTGGGAAGGAATCCTTCACCGACGTGATGGGGAGTCTTGTCGTACTCGGTGGGTTTTTGATGTCCTTTCTTGGGGACCGCTACGATATCAACGCCCTCAGATACGGCGACAGAGTCGCCGCCTTCTTCATCGCACTGCTTGTCATCTACGTAGGCATCAGGATCATCCGTGACGCCATCACGTTTGTGCTTGGCAAAAGCGCCCCAGAAGAAACCATCAAGGAAATCAAGGACACCGTATGCAACATAAACGGCGTCAAAGGCGTCGACACCATCACCGCCATCACGTACGGGCATTACTACCAGGTCACTCTGGACGTCGTGGTAGACGGTGAACTGAGCGTCGAAGAGGGGCATGACATCGCTCATGATGTACGAGACGCTCTGACAGATAAACACAATATCCAAGAAGCCGTGGTTCATATAAATCCGGAGGTGAAAGCATGAACAGAGTATGCATGCAAAGAAAAAGCATAAGAAAATTCGAAGAGAAACCCGTTGAAAAGGAAAAGGAAATCCTGCTCCTAGAAAGTGCGATGCAGGCACCCAGTGCGACCAACCAGCAACCCTGGGAATACATCGTCATTAGAAACAGGGATGTTCTTGAAAAACTCTCAAACGTCTCCACTGGCGCATGGCCTTTGAAAAGAGCCCCGCTTGGCATCGTCACGCTCATGAGAGAAACCGGCAACAAATCCAACATGCGCGCTCAGGACATGGCCGCAAGTACTGAAAACATTTTGCTTGAAGCCGTCGAACAGGGCCTTGGCGGTGTGTGGATTGGTGCTTACCCCCTTGAAGAGCGGACCGACAAGATCAAGGAAATCCTGGATATTCCCAAGGACCTTACGCCGTTTAACATGATTGCGCTTGGCTACCCTGCAGAATCTGAGAAGACACCCATCAAGAAGCGGTTTGATGAGGCCCGCATAAAAAGGATCGACTGATGCCTGAGCTTCCCGAAGTAGAAACCGTCAGACGCTCTTTGTATCCGCTTATCAAAGACCGCACGATAGAAGACGTCATCGTCTATTATCCGACCATGATCAAGGATATGGATGCGGATGCCTTCAAAACAAAGGTCATCGGAAAAACTTTCAATGACATCGGCCGTCTTGGCAAGCATCTGATGTTCAAAGTCGGTGAGCTTACGATGATCATCCACCTTCGTATGGAAGGGAAGTTTCTGATCAAGCAAAAGGACACGCCCAAAGACACCCATGAACATCTGAGGTTCATCCTGAGTGATGGGCGTGCGTTAAGCTATTACGATGTTCGTAAATTCGGCACGTTGCATCTGAGAGAAGACAAAGACCTCTTCATAACGAAACCACTCATGCACGTGGCCGCGGAGCCTATCAGTGATGCATTCGATATAACAGAGTTTAAACGGAAACTTGACAGCAACCGCCCGATCAAGGCCGCGATTCTTGATCAGACCGTCATCAGCGGCATCGGAAACATCTACGCTGATGAAATCCTTTTCTGCGCGAGAATCCATCCTGAAACCATCGCAAGGACGCTTACGCCTTACCGCGTTAAAAAACTTGCCCATTGTGCGAAAGACATCCTGAACCGTGCAGTTGAAAGCGGGGGCACAACCATCAGAACCTACAAGAACGCCCTCGGTATTGACGGCATGTTTCAACTTCATTTGAATGTCCACATGCGTGAAGGCGAAGCCTGCAAGAACTGCGGGCGCACTATAAAAAAAGAAAAAGTTGCAGGAAGGGGCACGTACTTCTGCCCGACCTGCCAGAAGAAGGGGTGAATCAGATGAGTGTTAAACTGGGCCTTACAGGCGGCATCGCAACAGGCAAGTCCACAGTAGCCAGTTTTTTTGAAAAGCGCGGCGCCCATTTGATTGACACCGACATCATCGCTAAAAACGTCATGGAAGAAAACGATACCTTGAAAGAAATAAAAGCCGCTTTTGGCCATGAAGTCTTCAAGGAAGATGGAACGCTTCATAGACCCGAGCTCGCCAGAGTGGTTTTCGCTTCTAAAAGCAAGAGGAATACGCTTAATGCCATCGTTCATCCGAAAGTCAAGGACAAGGTCCGAAAAAGATTGAATGTACTCGAAACAAACAACGACAATCTCATCGTGATTGAAGTCCCCCTTCTTTTCGAAGCGGGCTTTGACGATTTATGCGACAAGACGCTTGTCGTCTTCACAAGCAAGGAAGTGCAACTTCAAAGACTCATGGAGCGCGACGATATTGATAGACGCTACGCCCTTGAAAAAATCAACGCTCAAATGCCACTTGAAGAGAAAAAGGCACGAGCGGACTACCTGATAAACAACTCTGAATCAAAAGATGAGACGCTTGAACAAGTCGATATTATAATCAAGAAAGTAGGTGAATGATGTGGGATTAAAGGAATATTTTACAAACTTCGCTGAGACCAGTGAAACCCACCTTACCAAGAGTTTGAAAACCCATTATTACTACGCAAATCAGAAAACCGTTATGGATACGCTTGAAAAACACTTCAACAATTCCAAGGATGCCAAAGTGAAACACCGTGACGACGATTACGGCGAGCTCTTTATCCAGGGAAGCAAGTTTCACATCGTCGTAAGCGTCCATTCGTTCAATCCTAAAGAAACGAGTGTGGATTTCAAAGTCCAGACTTACAGAATCATCGGACGAGGACGCCCTAAAACGATCATTTTGAATCTTTATAAATATCTGGATAACACCCTTGATCTCAAGGGAACAAGTCTACACCGTGAATAGGAGGCTTCCATGAAAACCATTGATAGCAAGACGCACATTTCAATCGAATCCAAGGCGCCTCTTTCACACAACCACGGGGTTACGCTAAGTCTCCTTTATTTGCCGGTTATCGGCAAGGAGGCCTTTTCTCTTTACATGCTTTTCCAAAGTCTCTTGGAACGCTCGACCTTGAAAAGCCCGAGCTATACCCATGCCTTCATCTATGATATGCTGAACATGCGTCCCGAAGGATTCATGAATGCACGTAAAACCCTTGAAGCCGTCGGGCTTATAGAAACTTATGAAAAGGGCGAAGCGTATCTGGTGGAATGCTACATGCCGATCAGTGCGGATGCATTCATCAAGGATTCACCCTTTGCGCCCTATCTCTATAAAGCCATTGGTGAAGAACGCTACAAAGACCTCATCGCGCACTTCAAAATCACCAAAACAAGACACAGCGATTATACACGAAAAAGTGCCGCGTTCAGCGACGTGTTCCCGCCCGTAAAACCGACGCCTACGACGCGCGCACAATACGTAGAGCCAGTCTCGGGCAAAGTCAGTGTCAATACGGATCTTGATCTCGACCTTGTGCTTGAAGGCATTCCTTCTTCATTGCTCAAAGCCAAGGGCAGAACCAAAAACGCGAAAGATAAACTCGCGTCCATGGCCTACATCTACAACTTCGATGAAGAAGCGCTTCAGGATGCCATCAAGAAAAGCCTCACTGAAGAGGGCACCATCGATTTCAAGACCCTTTCAAAATACGCGCAGGAAAACTACCGTGAAACACGCGGGCCCGTAACCAGGAAAACAGACAACGCATCCCTGGCCTATTTCAAGGAGGTTCACCCAAGAACCTTGCTTGAAGATCTGACCGGTCAGAAAGTTCCCGCGGCCGACCTTAAGGTCATCGACCGGCTCACAAGCGAGACCGACATGCCCCTTGAAGTCATCAACGTCATGATAGCCTTCGTCCTCAAGGAACTCGATCAGCAGTTCCCCGTATACAACTATTTCGAAAAAATCGTTGCCGAATGGAAACGATTGAACATCCAAACCGCTTCTGATGCCATCAACCACGTGGAAAAGCGTCTTCGAAAGAAACGCGAGCCGAAAAAACAAAGTCGTGGCTATGGCTACAACAAGAAAAGCCAGCCCATCGACACCAGTGTCGGATGGTTCAAGGACTACCTAAAAGAAGGAAAGGAGTGAGTTCATGAAACCACTTAATTTCAAAAAAAACCCGAACCTCGTAGAAGAAATCACCGAATCTCTGAGTGAAGACCCATTGCTCAAGGACTTCTTCATGAAGCACGACGTCAGTGCCGAGGCGATTGAAAACTCACTCAACGATTTACTGCTTTACAAAAAGCAAAGACCCCTTTGTGATGGATGCGCAGGCCTCCATGAATGCAAACAGGACACACGCGGCATGCAGCCGGTCTTGAGATACAAAGACGGGAAGATTTCGCTCGCATACAGACCGTGTGCGTATCTGCGCGCCGAGTTGAACCAGAAGCGTGACATGAACCGTGTCACGGCGCTTCATATGCCCAAGATGATCTATGAAGCTTCCCTTGAAGATTTCCATATGAATACCAAGAACCGAAAAGACCTTTACCAGAAAATCATTGGTCTCACCAATCAGTATGCAAAGGGAGAATCCATTCAGGGGCTTTATCTCCACGGACGCTACCAGATCGGGAAAACCTACGCCCTTGCCGCAATTGGGAATCGCTTTTCAGAACTCGGGTTCAACGTCGTCATCGCTTATTACCCTGATCTCGTAAGAGAGATGAAAAGCGCGATCGGTGCAGGAACCTTGGAAAGCCAAATCAGCCGTCTCAAGACCGCCGATGTCCTTCTCATTGACGACATTGGAGGCGAAGCTTTCTCACGCTGGGTCAGAGACGAAGTCCTCGGTCCGATTCTTCAGTACCGTTTACTTGATGAAAGACCTACTTTCTTCACCTCGAACCTCCCGATTGACGAACTCGTGAAATCCATGCTTGAAAGCAACCAGGAAGCCGAAATGATCAAGGGCTACAGAATCTTGGAACGCATCAAACGACTCAGTGTACCATTCAATCTCAAAGACTAAACACCTTTATTGACAAACCCATTGTTTTACATTATCATAAGTTAAAGAAAACGAACGACTATGAAAAGGTCAACACCCGCTCTTTTTAGCGAGGCAGGATGGTGAAAGCTGCCAGCGAGCCGGGTTACTCCCTTGGAGTCGGACTCGAAAG
>JBNJEC010000030.1:0-13603 GCA_051745505.1 Bacillota bacterium | reverse complement strand
TTCGGGGTGCTCACGACGATAAAACTCCCTGGTTTCAAGGACTCTTGATCGATAAACGCCGCAAAGGGACTGTGCACCAGTCTCTCTGCGTGAGGGTAGGCGTCAAGCACTTCCTTCCTATCATCGATGACGGTGAGGTGAAAATCCATGGTCCTGAGGATATTGCCAAGGGCCTTGGATACATGGCCCGCTCCGAAAATGTAGACATGGTTCTTTGTGCCGACGAACTCATAGAATAATGTAACCACGCCCCCACAAACCATAGGGAGGGTCTTGGCGTTCGGGATGACTTCCCCTTCGTTTAACACGTAGCGCTCACTCAGGGTTTCACGGGTTTTGAAAAGGTCTTTGCATTTTTCACGGGCGTAGTATTCAAGTGCGCCGCCGCCAACCGTCCCGTGGGCCTCTCCGTTTTTCGCCACAACCATCTTCTTGCCGACTTCAACGGGGCCTGCGCCCTCTTTTTTCGTGACGGTCACGACGTATGCGTCGATGCCTTGTTTCTTGTAGTTGACGATGTGTTCATACATGTTCATGCAATGCCCCCATTCTATTTTGAAGAAAGCCAAAGGGACACGCGTGTCCTTTGGCTAGGCTGTTTAAAGTGGTGCGATGGTCAAGGAGATGGCGATAAGTAGCGCGATGAGCGCACTAGCCATGTTGACTTTGAGATTGAGTGACAAACGTTTTTGAAAAGCTTCAAATCCAATGAAGAGTCCATAGGCGAGCACACCTGAGAACGCGCCCTGAAGGACTGCGAACGAAAGAATGGTGCCAAGCGAGGAAATCTGATCGGCGAGGAAGCCTGTCGTTACGTACTGCATGGCGTACCAGCCGAGGAAAAGGGCGCGCCACGCGATGGACGCTGAGGCGAAGGCGGATACCTGAATGGCGGGTTTCCTTGATACCATGAGGCTTGCGACGCCTACGACCATGAGGGTTTCAAAAACGATTGAAGCCATTGGGTTCGCGACTTTCCACACGAAGACAGGCATGAAGAAGTTGACGGCCTTTATGGACGCGGCGACTGCGCCGACACCAAGAAGGGCTTTACGGCTTTCAAGACTCTTGTAGGCCTTGAGCAGTATGAGCGCCGCAAATGGAAACATGATGCTTCCTGCGAAAAACGGTACGGGAATGAAATGAAGGACGTAGCCGAGTGTGGCTTCAAAGATGCCCCATAAGGCTCCGAAAAAGATGATCAGTTTCAATGTGTTCAGATTTTTGTTCATTGTGTATTCTCCTTTTGTTTTAAGGCTTTTTGTATTTTTTCAGGGGTGATGGGCAGTGTCGTGATGCGTACGCCCAAAGCGTTGTAAATCGCATTTGCGAGGGCGGCGGGTGGGGTGTCTATGCCGATTTCACCAACGGATTTTGCGCCGTAGGGGCCACTTTCTTCATGGCTTTTGGCGAACTCGGTGGTGAGTGAGTGAATCTCTTTTTGACCCGGAATCCTGTAAGTCATCATATCCGAGGTGAGGTTTCGGCCTTTTTTGGTATACCGAACATCTTCATAGGCCGCCATGCCAAGACCCTGCACGACGCCCCCTTCAACCTGTCCTTGGGCGAGTTTGGGGTTGATTGTCACACCGCAATCGACGACGCTTGTAAAATCCAGCACGTCGAATTCACCGGTTTCCTTGTCAATCTCTATGGTGCAAAAGCCCGCCATGAATGGAGGAGGTGATTTGTGTCCGACGTAACTTTCCGTGGCGGTGAGCTGTTTTTGGTCTTCGTTGTAGGTTAACCGGTTGGATAAGTCCTTGAGGGTGATTGACTCTTTACTTGATTTGAAGGTCGTGCCGTCGAATTCGACAGATTCATTGTCTGTTTTCAGCACTTTTGCGGCTTCTTTCAAGAGCATGGTCCGCATGCTCTTGGCCGCCTTCAATACGGCGTTGCCCGATACGTAGGTGGTAGATGAGGCGTAGGCACCGACGTCAAAGGGGGTGAGATCTGAATCCGATGAATAGACAATGACGTTTTCAGTGGTCGTGCCGAGCGTTTCTGCGGCGATCTGCGCGAGGATGGTGTCACTGCCCTGACCGATGTCGGTCGCACCGATCATGAGGTTGTAAAATCCGTCATCATTGAGTTTGATGGTGGCGGCGCCCATGTCAATATAGGGAATGCCGCTGCCTTGCATGGCGATGGCCATGCCAACGGATTTTATGGTGTTTTCCAATTCATCAAAGCGTGGGTATCTCTTATTCCATTTGACGAGTTCGCTGCCTCTTGTGACGCAGTAAGGCAGTTTGCACGATTCCATGTCCATCGCGGTGCCTTCTGTGCCTTCACCCATGATTTTGAATATGGGCGAGGTTTCACCTTCACGCATCATGTTTTTCTCACGTAAAGCAACTGGGTCCATACCGAGTTTATCCGCGAGCATGTCAATCGCGCTTTCAAGGGCGAAGTTGCCTTGAATCGCGCCATAGCCTCTGAAGGCGCCCGCTGGGGTGTGGTTGGTGTAGACGACGTGTCCGTGGAACCGCACCGAATCGACCTTGTTGTAAAGGGGTAGGACCTTGCTGCCGGTGACCATGAACACGGTGAGTGCGTGTTCACCATACGCACCGGTATCAGAGAGGCCGTAAAAATCGATGCCTCTGATGGTGCCATCCTTATCAGCGCCGATGCGTACATCAATACGCATCGGATGTCTTGTGTAGGTGGCCTCAAAAACTTCCTTTCGCGTATAGGTGAGCGTGGTGGGCTTGCCTGTTTTGAGCGTGATAGCCGCGGCGAGGATTTCACCGTGAATGGCCTGCTTGCCGCCAAAGCCTCCACCGACTCTGGGCTTGATGACGCGAATGCGGCTCAAGGGCACTTCAAGCACCTGCGCGATGATTCTTCTTACGTGAAAGGGTGTTTGGGTGGAAGTATAAAGCGTGAGACGGTTTTGTACATCAATATGGGCGTTGACACTGTGTGGTTCAAGTGCGGTATGTTGTTGAGGCTGGGTGTAAAAAGAATGGGTAAGCGTCACGTCGCTTTCATCAAGTGTTTTTTGAACATCACCGATTTCCATGTGATAACTTGCGGCTAGGTTTCTCTTTGGATCAAACCCGATTGGAAACATTTCATGTATGTCTTCTTCAGGGTGGACAAGGGGTTCATTGTCTTTCGCTTTTTCGAAATCGAGCACTGGGTCAAGGACTTCGTAGTCCACTTTGATTTTTTCAAGCGCTTCTTCGGCTTTATTCTTTGTTTTGGCCGCAACGACCGCCACTTCATCACCGATATAACGCACCATGGAATCAAGGGCGAATTTGTCGTGGGGCGATGGTTCAGGGTAGCCCTGGCCCGCTCTTGTATGGGCGTTTCTCTTGAAATCCTTGTAAGTGAGAATGCACTCGACACCCGGGACATTCATAGCTTCAGTGGTGTCGATGCTTTTTATCTTTGCGTACGGGTGAGGGCTTCTAAGTACTTTGAGGGTTAACGCAGTCGGCTGGGTGAAGTCATCGGTGTAGGCTTGTCTCCCCATCATGATGCCTTTTCCGTCGACTGAGCGAATCTGTGTGTTTACGACTTTGGTCTTACTCATGCTCTCCCTCCTTCAAATAGGCCTTGATGGCCTTGAGCTGTGAGACGTAGCCTGTACATCTGCACAAGTGTCCAGTGAGGGCGTCTTTGATATGTTCTTCATTCGGACTGGTGGTCTTGTTTTTAAGCGCGTAAACACTGAGTGCGATGCCGGCGTTGCAAAAGCCGCACTGATCGGCCCCTTCGTCTCCGAAGTGCTCACTCAGTTCTTCAGCTTCTTTTTGTATGCCCTCGACGGTGGTCACGTGTTTGCCGTCTGCGCGCACGCTCAAGTATGAACAGCTTGGAACAGCCATGCCGTCCACAAGCACAGTGCAGACACCACAACTCGTGGTGTCACAACCGCGCCTTACACTTTTAAGTCCGTGACGTCTGAGCGTATCCAGAAGCATTTCATCGGGTTCCACGTCAAAAATCTCACGGCCTTTGTTGACTGTGAGTTCAATCTTCATGGGGATTCACCTCTCTTAGGCCTCTTAGAACGTACACTTCGCAAAGATCCTTGCGGTAACTTTCACTCGCACGAAAATCCGAAGTGAATTTAAGAGATTCAGAGGCTGTTTTTGCGGCGTGTTTGAAATCTTCAGTGGTGCTTTTTTCATTGAGTTGGTCCATGGCGTCAGTGGCGAGTTTGGCTCTTGAAGGTCTTGCGCCTACGGCTATCTTGTAGGCGCCGTCCTTGTAAGAGACTGCCACGTTCAAAAGTGCGAAATCCAGAGCGGTTTTCGCGATCTTTTTGAAATAGCCTTTTCCGTTGTCTTTCTTGATTCTGAGTTCCACGAGGATGTCGTTTATGCGGCCTTTCCCATTTAGAAAGTCCGCAAGGGTCAAAACGCCTTCCTTGTAAAACTCAAGTTCACAATCCATGGTAATCAGAGGGGTCAGTATGTCAGAAAATGGGTACTTGCCCATGATCGTGCCTCCGATGGTTACGATGTTTCTCAGTGCCTCGCCCATTACCTGATGGATGGCATGTTTGAGCATGCCTGAATAGAGTGTGTCAAATAAAAAGTGTTGTTCCATCGTGGCGAGTGTGGTCATGCTGCCTACACGGATGCTGTCGGTGTCTTCTTTGATATAATCGAGGTTCAAAGACGTGAGATCAATGGCTTTTTCTATTTTGATTTTGGATAGTTTAAGCCAGCCACCGCCACCGATCAAGGCGTTGTGCTTGTCCTGATGCAGAAGTGTGTAAGCCTGTTCCAACGAATCCGGTCTATGGTATTCGTGGATCTTCACATTATTCGCTCCTCTCCTCTTTTCTTTTCATCTGCAAGTAATCATCTCTGGTGTCTATATCGATCAAAATACCTTCGTCTTCAACCGGAATTTCGCTGAAGCCTATGGCATTTCTGAACGCTTTCAAATGATCATATTCCTTTGAATCAAGCAGTGTAGACCTGAGTGAAGCTTCCATATATATGGGGTGTCCTTTTTGATTGTTTACTGTGGGAACTCTGAAAAGCCCTTCGCTTTTCAAAAGTGTTTCATAGGTGGCGGGTTTGACAAGCGGCATATCGCCGGGCATGATGAATACGTCTTCCTTGGTATGCATCAGGCCTTTTTTGATGGAGTCGTACATGCCTTTGTGATAGGTGTCGTTGTATACACACAGAACATTTTTTTGTGTATGTAAAATGGATTCAAGGGCTTTGTGATAATGCCCCGTCACTACGACAATCCTTTTGACAAACGGTTGCATGGCTTCGATGGTTGAGAGAATCAAGGGTTTTCCTTTGTATTCAAGCGCCATCTTGTTGGTATTTGCACGTTTGGAATAGCCGCCTGCGAGGATTATGCCTTCTGCCATGATTGCCTCCCATAAACCGTTTTCATGCTTATTTGTAAATCATTTCAGTATAAACAATAAATGGTGCTTTGTAAAGGTGTCTTGGTACCTTCTTATTTGTAGTAAACGTTTGCATGAATTACATCTTATGTTTATTTTAGCATACCAAAAGGCTTTATGCACTGTCTGTTTGATAATTAACGGCTCCACTATTTGAAAAAGGTTTGATTAAGCAGATGGGTTTTCACATGAAAATGCAATATGTTTCGTGGGCGGATTTTGGTCAAATTTCTCAATATACATTCAAAGCGTCAATAAAACATGATACAATGAATTGATTACATACAACTGCTTTACGAGGTGCCTTATGAAGAAAATAGTACTGCTACTTGGCGTTACCCTTTTGATAGCTACACTTGCCGCATGTTCAGATGACCCTGAACCTGTCGATATAACACTTACAAGCGAAAACAGCGATGCCACCCTCACACACGTTCCAAATGCACCAGTGGTGGGGGATGAAGTCACCATCCAGGCGCATGATGTCGAAGGCTATAGATTTTTAAGATGGGTTGACCCTGAAAGCGACGGTATCATCTCAAACAATTC
Source organism: Bacillota bacterium (assembly GCA_051745505.1). Classification (GTDB taxonomy): domain Bacteria; phylum Bacillota_I; class Bacilli_A; order Izemoplasmatales; family Izemoplasmataceae; genus M55B118. The sequence continues at coordinate 7,656 of JBNJEC010000030.1, read as the reverse complement.
GGATTATACGTTCATAGCCACTGAAGACCGTCAATTCGTAGCGGTCTATGAGTCCATTGAAGACGCTACACTTACTCTTGAATCCGCGAATGAAGCTGCTGAACTGACCATGAACAAGGACACCATCCTGGAAGGTGACAACGTTACGATTGAAGCCTCCAAAGTTGGTGGATACGCGTTCTCACACTGGGAAAACGACGGCAACATATTGACCAATGCGAGAACCTATACATTCACAGTAGAGGAAGATACGCAACTGAACGCTATCTATGAGCCTGTTGAGGATGATGCTGTCATCGTTGACATGGTTTCAGATACACCGAATGCGTCTTTAAAAGTGAACCGCTCAATCCCCATAAAGACCGATCAAGGGATTGTGATGGAAGCATCCGATGTGGAAGGCTATGAATTTGCTTATTGGCTTGATACGACGAGTGATGAAGTGGTCTCGCAAAGTCCAACCTACCGTTTTACGGCCACTGAAGACATTCGATTTGAAGCAGTATACGAAAAGACACCACAGTCTACGAAAACAGTGGATTTCGAAAATCTTTCCACCGAGTATAGCGTTAGCGACAAATCCGTTGATCTCTATTTCTATGAAGACGGTGTCGCCTATGTTGATATCGAAACGTTTTTGAACATGATAAGCGGAGCCATTGTCAACCATCGCCTTGATATCAGCACGGATCACAACAGCATAGATATGGAATATACCATCGAAGGGACGAATGACGCTGACGGCGTTAATGAAGAAACCACTGCGTCTCTTGGGATTGATACCAAGACCAACGAACTGACAGTGAGCCATTTCTTCTTCTTCAACGGCCTTTCTTCTGTAACCGATACGAACTTTGCTGAAAACCTTGAAGTCATCGACTATGTTCAAGAAGGCGGCGAAACGGTGACAATCGATCTCGATGCATACGGGTTTGACGTCAAAAGCATCGACGGACAGACCCGTATTCAGTTCCAACTTGCCAATCTGTTTTTTTCAGGAAGCATGTATGACGCCTATTTCAACGGCAATGAAATCTATGGCGTGGACACCTATCAGCTCATGAATGACGCTTCGCTTTATGAGACGTTGACAGAGTCCACCTTCAACGACAAATCGATGAGTACGGAGCTCAAACGCTCCACTGACAACTATCTTGAACTCTCATTTGATTACTTTTACGGCCTCAAGGACGTCAAAGGCGTCCAGTCATACGAAAATGCCTTTGAGCCCTATGAAAACGAACTGCTTGCCTCAGACAAGGATCACTACCGGGCACTCACGGACATTGCGCTTTCTCAGGATGATCTTCACACATCCAATCTGATGAATGGCTTTTACGAATTCGATTTAGAGCCCGAGTATTCGATGGATGACCTTGGATCGCGCAGTGAAAAGTACTACACCCTTTTGGAATCAGAGGAAACCACGGCCTATTGCAACGATACGGATTATGAGCTTTATGATAACGATACGGTGGCCAAGGTAAAGGTCAACACTTTCGATGAAACCACACTCGAAGAGTTCAATCAGACCATGACCACCCTGGATTCTCTTGGTACGGTGAACCAGGTTGTCCTGGATCTCTCCTGCAACAGTGGCGGCGTCGTTGGTTACATGATCCAGTTGCTTGGATACATGACAGATGACCCCGTTCCATTCCATCAAAAAACCGTCACAGACACCCTGCGTACAACCACTACCTATTACGTTGACATCCAGGCCAAGGATTATGAGTGGAGTATCTTGACATCCCCACTCACCTACAGCGCCGCAAACGCCATGGTTTCCATTGCCGATGACATGAACCTGGCAACCATCATCGGTGAAAAACCGACAGGTGGCGCATCTTCGGTTACCACGAACATCGTCCCAAGCGGCACCATCCTCATGATGAGCAGCGCAAATGTCATGACAAACAATGAGTTCCAAAGTATCGAATTCGGCATCGAACCCGAGGTTCCACTTGAATTTGATCAGTTCTCAAATGAGGCTGCCATCCTCAATGCACTCGACTAAATAGTCCAATAAAAAAAGCGCTGAAATTTTTCAGCGCTTTTTGTTTGGCTATGAAGCAGGCACTTGGTAAGGGTTGTCAACTGAGAATTCGTCGAAGACTTCACTTTGAAGTTCGAGTTCCTCAAGTGCGAGATCCCTGATGTAATAATCGGTTTCAACAATGTTTTCGCCGTCCATGAATGGTGCGCGGTCCTGATCAAACACGAAATCATTGGTCGCGATTTTGTATAGCTCATTGTTTTCAAAAGAATTGACATCGCTCTGATAGACGTTGTATTCCATTTGCGCCTTGACTTCACTGCCCGTGATGGAGGCAGTCTTTATCTGGTTTTCAAACGGCCAGACGTCATAGAGATTCCCAAGGGTGATTTCCCCTTCAGGGATGCTGTTTCTAGTCCCACCACCGTTTTGATAGCCAATATCGGCGCCGGTTGCATGGGCCATGAGGCCGGCAATCCAAATACTTAGGTCATCTCTTGAAAGTTCATTGGGCGTAGAGATGATAGGCTCATTGAAAATGGAGTCCGTTTCCTCTTTATAGGCATTGATCAATGTCATTACATCGGGATGGGTTTCTGTGAGCAAATCGGAATCCTTGTCGTCAAGTGTCTGTGCGCTTACACCCGAAAGACCGTACTGATCCCATGTGAATGTGACCTGACCTACGTGTGAGCCATAGCCACCGGACTGCATGACTGCGGTGGTATCTTCTGTGTAGGCATAATTCTGGTGACTGTGCGCATTGAAAACCGCATCGATTTTCGCGTCCCCTTCCAATGAAAGTGCGTATGAATTGATACCATCAGGATCATGGGAGAGTACGAAGACCAGATCAGCGCCTTCTTCTTGTCTAAGCGTTTCCGCGTGGTCTTTGATGATAGGCTCGGGATCCGTGAAGGTATACCCTTCAACCACGGATGGCGCAATACTGCTTTCAAGGCCATACCCAATGGTGCCGATGATGCCTATCGTGCGCCCGCCCTTTTCAACGACGGTGTAGGGATCGATGTTGTCAGGAATTTCACCGGTTTCATCCTCGATGATATTGGCGCCAAGAAGCGGGAAATCCGCAACGCCGTCTTCTTTGAAATATTCTGTGGCGGTCTCAAGACCCCAGTCGAATTCATGATTGCCTACAACCATGGCGTCGTAGCCAATGACGTTCATGATCTCAATCATGGATTCTCCCTCGTAATAGTTGGATAGTGCGCTTCCCTGAAGGGCGTCTCCGCCATCAAGGATCAATGTGTTTTCAGGGGCTTCTTCTTTTCTCGTAAGCATGAGGTTGCCCATGCGGCCAAGGCCGAGGGAATCATCGTCTCCCTCGATGGCTCCGTGGACGTCATTCGTATGATATATATCCAAATAGTCTTCCGTATCACCGGAAGTGTTGTCTGGAGTCTCAGGCGAAGATTCGCTGCATGCTGCAAGGGTAAAGGTGAATACAAGTGCAAGTGCCAGTAGCATTTTTTTCATGATGTAAGTCCTTTCTTTTTTGGTATAGCATTAAATTATAACGCATTGACTCCAAAAATGAAAGGGAAAGCTTTCGCAAAAAACAAAGCGGCTCACTAAGCCGCTTTTGGTTACCGTTTGAATCGTTTGGCCGTCTCCCCGCCAAGCACGGGGAGTATCCCGAGGACGGTGGCGATGGCGAGGTGGGTCATGGTAAGATCGACATCCGTTTGAAAGAGCGTGTTGATACCTGGTACGAACAACACCACAGCAAGCAGGAATACACCTACCGCAACCGAAAGGTTTACCCATTTGTTGGCGAAGGGGTTCATGGTGAAGATGCTTCGCTTCTCACTTCTTGCGGAGAAGGTTCTCAAGAGTTCGCCCACAATGAGCGTGGTGAAGGCGAAGGTGGTGCCCATGGCGTAGCCTTCGCCCTGGGCTAGGCCGATTTGATAGCTTATGAGTACGGCGGTTGCGAGGAACACGCTTTGAAAAGCAACCGTAATCCCCATGAATCTGTCGATGATGTTCGCGTCCTTGTCAATCGGTGGACGTTTCATGACGTCATCTTCTTTCTGTTCGAGTCCGAGCGCGAATGCGGGAAGGGTGTCGGTTACGAGATTGACCCAAAGAATTTGGAGGGGCAAAAGCGGACTGCCCCACCCAAGCATAATCGCGACGAATATGAGAAGGACTTCACCAATATTGCAGGAAATGAGGTAGGCGACGAACTTTCTTATGTTTTGATAGATGACGCGCCCTGATTCCACCGCCTTTACAATGGTGGTGAAATTGTCATCGGTTAGAACCATGTCGGCCGCTTCCTTGCTGACATCCGTTCCAACAATCCCCATAGCGACACCGATGTCCGCTTTTTTCAGCGCAGGGGCGTCGTTGACACCATCGCCTGTCATGCTCGATATTTCGCCGTTTTTCTGTAGCGCGCTGACGATTCGTACCTTGTGAGCCGGTGCGACGCGGGCATAGACATTGACGGTTTGCGCGGCTTTTGCAAGGGCCTTGTCATCCATCGCTTCAATCTCACGACCATCAAGGGTTTCCCCGGAATCAGAGATGTTCAAATCCTTCGCAATCGCTGAAGCCGTCAGCTTGTGGTCTCCGGTAATCATGACCACTCGAATGCCTGCGTTACGGCATATTCTTATGGATTCCTTGACTTCTTCTCTAGGAGGATCAATCATGCCTGAAAGCCCAATGAAAACCAGGGCGTCTTCTGTTTCATCCGTCTTCGACTCTACGGGTTTCTTCGCAAAGGCGAGCACCCTGAGTGCTTGGTCGGCCATGGTTTTGTTCGCTTCCTTGATGGCTGACAGGTCATCGTCTGTGATCGGTCTTGTTTCACTGTTCATTTTTATATGGGTGCACCGCTCCAGGAGAACGTCCGGTGCACCTTTGATCATCATGACTTTGTGTCCATCAACATCATTGATGGTGCTCATCATTTTGCGTTCACTGTCAAAGGGGTTTTCTTCAAGGCGTGTGTGTTCGTTTCTGAGTGTCTTGATGTCGCCTTCAAAACGTTCATAAAGATCGAGAAGGGCGGTTTCCGTGGGATCACCATGGTATTCCTTGCCTTCTTTTTTGGCATCGTTTGCGAGTGTGCCGATTTCAGCGAGTTCTTTGAGACTCTCCTTGTGTTCTTCCAAAGCGTCTTCATCAAGAGAGAGCACGTTTCCATCCACATAAAGTGTGGTGACCGTCATCTTGTTTTCGGTGAGCGTGCCGGTCTTGTCAGTGGAGATGACCGTCACACTTCCAAGGGTTTCAACTGCGGACAGACTTTTCACAATGGCGTTTTGACTGGCCATCTTGCGCATGCCAAGGGCGAGTATCACCGTAATCACCGCAGGCAGGCCTTCAGGTATGGCCGCGACTGCGAGTGAGACACTGATCATGAAGATGTCAAGCCAGTCCATGTTTCTAAGGAGCCCCACCAGGAAGATGACGAGGACTACGACGACGCTTATGGTGCCAAGCATTCTGCCAAGTCGTCCCACTCTTTTTTGAAGGGGGGTCTGTGTATCTTCCACTTCACTGAGAAGTGACGCAATTGCGCCAAGTTCACTGTCCATGCCTGTTGCGGTCACGATGCCTACCGCTCTTCCATAGGTCACGAGGGTTCCGCTGTAGGCCATGTTTTTTCGTTCAGAGAGAATGGCCGAATCTTCGTGGACCACATCCGCGTCCTTCCTTACGGGAACACTTTCCCCCGTAAGCGTTGATTCATCAATCTTGAGTGTATGGCTTTCAAGCAGACGCATGTCTGCGGGAATGAAATCGCCCGCCTCAAGAAACGCAATATCGCCCGTCACCACATCTTCTCTTGGAATTTCAACGGTTTTGTTGTTTCTTTGGACCCGTGCTTTCGGAGCACTGATCGCCTGAAGGGCTTCTACGGCGTTTTCAGCCTTGCGGGTCTGGATAACGCTCAGGGTGATGTTGAAAACCACCACGGCCAGGATGAAAAGCCCGTCTCTCAGGTGACCACTTGCGAACATGCTCACAAAAGCAGCGATCACAAGTAAAATGTTCATGAACTCTTTCGCTTCATCCAGGATATGACCAAACAGGCTTTTGCCTTTGGTTTCCTTCAAGACGTTTTCGCCGTACTTTTCTCGGTATGTTTGAACCTGTTCGTCGCTCAAGCCTTTCGACTGATCAACGTCGAACTGTTTTAAGACCTCTTTGGGACTTTGTGCATGCGGATGCATCGTATCATCTCCGGTAAGTGTCTTTGTACTGTTTATTGTACTCCAAGCGAAGCTTTTTGCATAGAAAAAAGAAGTTCATAAGAACTTCAATTTTTATAGATCGATGGTGAGTGAAACAGGGCAGTGATCGCTTCCGTGGATGGTGTCGTGGATTTCACTGTCCTTGACGTTGTCCATGATACGCTCTGATACGACAAAGTAATCAATCCGCCATCCGGCATTCCGCTTGCGCGCACCGAAACGGTAGGTCCACCATGAATACTTGACAGTATCGGGATAAAGGGTACGAAACGTATCTTTGAACCCTGCGTTCAAAAGTTCAGTGAACTTCTCCCGCTCTTCATCTGAGAATCCTGCGTTCTTGCGGTTGTTTGAAGGATTTTTGAGGTCAATGCGTTCGTGGGCGACGTTCAAGTCTCCGCACAGGACGACCGGTTTTTCTTCATCAAGACGTCTGAGATACTTCTTGAAATGTTTCTCAAACTCCATGCGGTAGTCAAGCCTTGCGAGGGCTTCTTGGGAGTTCGGCGTATAGACTGTCACAAAGTAGAAATCCTCGAATTCAAGGGTAATGAGCCTTCCTTCGTCATTGTATAGCCCGTCAATGCCGTAGGTGACGTTGATGGGACGCAGTCTCGTGTAGACGAGCGTTCCGCTGTAGCCTTTCTTGTCGGCACTGTTCCAGTATTCAGCGTACCCTTCGAAGGCAAAATCCTTTTGGTCTTCTTGCATCTTGGTTTCCTGTATGGCGAAAATATCCGCGTCCATTGACTGAAACACTTCGTCAAATCCTTTTTTTCTTGCGGCTCTCAGGCCATTTGTATTCCATGAAACAAATTTCATAGTATCCCTCTTTCTTTGGTCACTTTATATTATTTATAACATTTTTCATGAGTTTTTGAAACTTGAAAAGAAAAACGCACCACCCGGAGGTGATGCGTATTTGAAGCGTGTGGTTAGTAGCCGGCAGCCTGCAAATCATCAAGGGCTGACGCAATGCCTGTTTCACTGAGATAAGTAGTATTTGGATCAGTTTGATCCCTGCTGTCATGGTAGTAGCTTGCGTCGAAGTCGTTGGTAGGATTGCCGGTTGCGACTTTGTAGGCATCAACCATATCCGGTGTCAATGTGTTTCTGGCAATCATGGATTCGAATACGGTTGTCTGGTCAGCTTCGCTCATGGAGTAGATGCTGGCGAAGTCGAAGCTGGCGTTGGTGACATCCCCGGTCGTTGCTGTGTTGATGGCTTCTACGAAGTCAAGGATTTCGGCTTTCGTGGTGATGTCTGCGATGCCGTGCAAGGTGTCGTTGACAGCGTCGTAATCATAAGTGTTGCTGTCGTCATAATCAGGAATGTCTATGTTTGTGTTGCTGTCAATCATGTGATCGACTGTCACGTGAATCGAACCACTATCAAGCATGGTCGATAGAGTGGTCTGATCCATCGAG
>JBNJEC010000029.1:0-13664 GCA_051745505.1 Bacillota bacterium | reverse complement strand
GGCCACAAGATGCTGGGGCCTACGGGCATTGGCGTGCTTTATGGCAAGAAGGCCTTGCTTGATTCCTTGGAACCTCTCGAATTCGGAGGCGACATGGTGGATTACGCCTATAAGGAAAACGCCACTTGGAAAGACACCCCTTACAAGTTTGAAACCGGTACGCCACCGATTGCCGAAGTGCTTGGTTTGAGTGAAGCCGTCAACTATCTGAGAACGGTCGGCATGGAAAACGTGAGCGCTCATGAATCGGAACTTCTGACGTACGCCCTTGAAGCGCTCGACAAACTTGAAGGCGTCACGGTGTACAACCCCACAAGCGAAACCGGCATCATCGCGTTCAACATCGACGATGTGCATCCGCATGATGCGGTCACTTTCTTCGATGAGGACAACATCGCTTTAAGAGCGGGCCATCACTGCGCTCAGCTCGTCATGGCGTTTCTAAACGTTCCAGCGACACTCAGAGCATCCTTTTACATATACAATTCCAAAGACGATGTGGACGCCTTCATCAAAAGTCTCACTGAAGCGCGCAATTTCTTCACATCGGTCGGCTTTTAGGAGGCAGTCATGAAAAAACTCGAACAGCTTTACCGCCAAATCATCATGGATCATTACAAGAACCCGAGAAACAAGGGTCTTAAAGATGACGAGGACTATCAAAGCGATCACATCAAAAACCCTAGTTGCGGCGATGACATCACCATCCAGAGCAAAGTCGAGGACGGTGTGGTCAAAGACATCCGTCACGAAGGCAGTGGCTGCAGCATCTGTTGCTCATCAGCCAGTGTTTTAAGTGAACTCCTAAAAGGCAAAACCGTAGAAGAAGCCGAACATATCGCAGAGAACTATCTGCTCATGCTCATGGACAAGGAGTATGACGAATCCATCGACTTCGAAGACGCCGTCGCTTACCAGGGCGTCAAGCAGTTTCCCGCCCGAATCAAATGCGCGACCATTGCATTCAAAGCATTTCAAAACACACTTAAATAGTAGGTGAAACCATGGATGAAACCAAAAAAGAAATTGAACGGATCATTGGGGATTACAAGTACGGTTTCAAAACCGAAACCAAATCCGTATACGATACAGGTAAAGGCCTCACTGAAGACATCGTCAGAGACATCTCACGCATCAAGAATGAACCACAGTGGATGCTCGATTTCCGTCTACAAGGCTATGAAAACTTCAAAACCATCCCGAATCCTAAATGGGGACCGGACCTTTCAGGCATCAAGTTTGACGAGATCACTTATTACGTCAAGCCGTCTGAAAAAAGCGAGACCTCCTGGGATGAAGTCCCAGACGAAATCAAGGACACGTTTGAAAAACTTGGGATTCCTGAAGCCGAGCGTGAATTTCTAGCAGGCGTTGGGGCTCAGTTCGAAAGTGAAGTCGTCTACCATTCAACGCTTGAAGAACTCGAGAAAAAAGGCGTCATCTTTACAGACACCGACACCGCTTTGAGAGAATACCCTGAACTTCTGAAGGAATACCTCGCACAAGCCGTCCCGAATGATGACAACCGCTACGCCGCCCTCAACAGTGCCGTATGGAGCGGAGGCTCCTTCATATACGTGCCCAAAGGCGTGCATCTCGATAAGCCCTTGCAATCCTATTTCCGCATCAACAGCGAACAGATGGGTCAGTTTGAGAGAACACTCATCATCGTTGATGAAGGCGCAAGCCTTCACTACGTCGAAGGCTGCACGGCTCCGATTTACACAAAACATTCCCTTCACGCCGCCGCAGTAGAAATATTCGTGAGAAAAGGCGGACATTGCCGCTACACCACCATTCAAAACTGGGCTGCGAACGTCATCAACCTCGTGACCAAACGGGCCATCGTCGAAGAAGACGCCCACATGGAGTGGGTGGATGGCAATATCGGAAGCGGCATCAACATGAAATATCCCGCGTCCATTCTAAAAGGCGATCGCGCCAAAGGCACCACCATCTCCATCGCCTTTGCCGGGAAGAACATGCACCAGGATACCGGGGCCAAGATGGTCCACATCGGCAAGGATACCACAAGTTCGATTACATCAAAATCCATGAGCGCCAAAGGTGGAAAAGTCAACTACCGTGGTCTCATTCACCATACGAAAGGCGCCACCGGCGCCAAAAGCAACGTCGAATGCGACACCATCATCCTCGACGAAGAAAGCACGAGTGACACGCTGCCTTACAACATCGTCAAGAACAACGGCGCGCAGGTTCAGCATGAAGCGAGTGTTTCCAAAGTCAGTGAAGAACAGCTCTTTTATCTCATGAGCCGCGGACTCACTGAAGCCGAAGCCACTGAAATGATCATCATGGGCTTCATCGAACCCTTCGCCAAGGAACTGCCTATGGAATACGCAGTTGAACTCAATCAACTCATCAAACTGGAAATGGAAGGGTCCATCGGGTAAAACCGGGCCCTTTTTTCCTTGGGCGATGGAAACTTCTTGTTTGGTTTCCTTTTTAAAAGCCCCGCTTTGCGTTATAATATAGATAAGCGTTCAAACTTTAGAAAAAGAGGTAGATACATATGAAACTGAGTATTAACGCACTGCGCTTTTTAGGTCTTGACCAGACCAACGAAGCCGCAAGTGGACACCCGGGCATCGACCTTGGGGCCGCACCTGTTGTTTATGAACTTTTCACCAACCACCTGAATGCAACCCCTTCAAAATCGGACTGGTTTGACAGAGACCGCTTCGTACTCTCTGCGGGCCACGGATCAAGTCTTCTTTACGCCCTTTATCACCTTGCGGGCTACAACATCACCATGGATGACTTGAAAGGGTTCAGACAAGCTGGCTCCATCACACCAGGGCACCCTGAATACGGACTCACAGACGGCGTTGAAGCCACAACCGGACCACTCGGACAAGGAATTTCGATGAGTGTGGGTATGGCCATCGCAGAAGAAAACCTGCGTGCACGCTTCAACAAGGACGATCTAAAAGTCGTTGATCACTACACCTACACGCTTTGTGGAGACGGCGATCTCCAAGAAGGCGTCACCCAGGAAGCCATGAGTCTTGCGGGCCACCTCGGTCTTTCACGTCTCATTGTGCTTTATGATTCAAACGACGTTCAACTTGACGGGCCTACCAAGGACGCGAACAGTGAAAACATGAAACTCAAAGCCGAAGCCATCAACTGGAATTATGACTTCGTCGAAGACGCAAACGATCTTGACGCCCTCAATAAAGCCATCAAAAACGCCAAAGACTCAGACAAGCCAACGCTCATTGAAATCAAGAGTGTCATCGGATTCGGCTCTTCAGTAGCCGGTACCAACGCCGCACACGGCAAACCGATTGGCAAAGAGGAAACCGAGAAAATGCGCAAGGATTTCGAGTATCCTTACGGACCTTTCGAAGAACCAACCGAAGCCATCGAAGACTTCAAAAACACGTTCAAGAAACGTGGGGACGAAGCCGTTTCCAAGTGGGAAGAAACCTTGAAAGCCTACAAGGGAAAATACCCTGAAGACTATGAAACCTTCATGAGCATCGTTGAAAACCGCTTCAACGTGAACTGGGACGATTTGCTTGGTACAGCAGAAATCGGCACCAGCGAAGCGACCCGTGCCACTATGGGAAGCATTCTGCCCAAAGTGAGCGAAGCGATTCCTTCCATGATAGGTGGATCCGCGGACCTCTCAGGCAGCACGAAAGTCACCGGGAACGACGGCAACTTCACCAAGGAGAACTACGCCGGACGCAACATCAATTTCGGTGTCCGTGAACACGCCATGGGCGCCATTGTGAACGGACTCAACCTTCACAACATGCGTGGATTCAGCGGCGGATTCTTCATCTTCAGTGACTACATGAAACCGGCCCTTCGCCTTGCCGCACTCCAGGAACTTCCAGCCACATTCATCTTCACCCATGACTCAGTCGCAGTTGGTGAAGACGGCCCTACGCACGAACCAATTGAACAGCTTTCAATGTTCCGTGCGATGCCAAACATGACCACCATTCGACCAGCGAACGCAGTCGAAACCCGTCACGCCCTTCACTATGCGCTTGAATCAAGTTTAACACCAACGTCCATCGTTCTGACCCGTCAAGGTACGGAAGTCCTTGAAGATGTCAGCTATGAAGACTTCAAAAAAGGCGCCTACATCGTAAGGGACAAGGAAAACTTCGAAGGCATATTAATCGCTACGGGCAGTGAAGTCGAACTCGCCTTGCATGCTCAGGAAGCCCTTGCTCAGGAAGGCGTCAACGTCCGTGTTGTTTCCATGCCTTCACAAGAGCTTTTCAACGCTCAAAACGCAACCTACAAGCAAAAAGTCCTTCCAAGCAGCGTGACCAAACGCGTGGCCGTTGAACTCGGCGCACCGGATTCTTGGTACCGTTATGCAGAAAACGTCTATGCACTCGATCGCTACGGCATGAGTGCTCCAGGCGACACGGTCCTTGAAACCCTCGGGTTCACCCCTGATGCCCTTATGGAATACTACCGTTCACTATAAACATTCTCAATAATATTCAGGCGACGCATGGAAGTGCGTCGCCTGATTTGTTATAATGGCTTTTGAAAGAAGGTGACCGCCGTGCATAAACTCCTTGTCCATTTGGCACAGTCCACACCCCATGCAATGGTGGAAGAACTGCTCGTCAATCTCTATCCATCGATACAGTTCCTTGAAAAAGACGGCACTTACACGGTCTTTTCAATAGACATCAACGACACCATCGAACTCCCACTTGATGACCTCTATGATTTGCTCGTGACGGACTTTGAGATGCGGTTCATCCTTGTCCATCATCCCATGCAGGCACGTCCTTTGGCCGGTGAGACCATAAAAAAAGGCATGAATGGCCTTCAAAGCGGAACCTACGCTTTTGAAGAAGCGCTTTTTGAATTGTTCAAGACGCACCCAAAAAGCCTCAAGGCCATGAAGGAAAAACTCTTTGAACGGCTCAATCAAAATGACATTGTTACTTTCAAAGCGTTTGGCAACGCCAACATGAAAGCTTCAAACGCAGCCAAGCGGCTCTTCATTCACCGAAACACCATGCAGTACAGACTTGACCACATTCAGGAAGTCACCGGCATCGATGTCAAGACCTTCAAAGGCCTGTTCATCGTACACGCCTTGCAAACGCTTTAAAATTTGTGCAAAGTGCCCATAGTCTTGGGCACTTTTTATAGGTATACTTGTAAGTGAGTAAATATTCTATAGGAGGCCCTAACATGGCTCAATTATCATTCAAGGAACTGAAAAAGGTATATGAAGGCGACGTCGTCGCCGTACAGGATTTCAATCTCAAAGTCGATGACGAAGAATTCATCGTACTCGTCGGTCCATCCGGTTGCGGTAAATCAACCACACTCCGCATGGTCGCAGGACTCGAAGACATCACACAAGGCGATCTTTACATCGACGACGTGCGTGTCAACGACGTTGCCCCAAAAGACCGTGACATCGCGATGGTGTTTCAGTCTTACGCACTTTATCCACACATGACCGTTTATGACAACATGGCGTTCAGCCTGAAACTCAGAAAATTCCCGAAAGACGAAATCGACGAACGCGTTCAAAACGCCGCCGATATCCTCGGACTCAAACCGTATCTTGACCGTAAACCAAAAGCCCTTTCCGGTGGACAGAAACAGCGTGTCGCACTGGGCCGCGCAATCGTGCGTGACGCAAACGTATTCCTCATGGACGAGCCGCTTTCGAACCTTGATGCGAAACTCCGTGTACAGATGCGCGCAGAAATCATCAAACTTCACAAACGCATCAAAACCACAACCGTCTACGTTACCCATGACCAGATCGAAGCGATGACCATGGCGGATAGAATCGTCATCATGAATGACGGATTCATCCAACAAGTAGGCGTCCCTAAAGAAATCTATGACTATCCGAACAACGTCTTCGTCGGTGGATTCATCGGAACCCCTGCGATGAACTTCGTTTACGGAAAATTCACCAAAGGCGGTTACTTTGAAAGCGAAAACGTCAAAGTCAAAGTGCCTGAAGCCAAAGCCAAGCTCCTAAAAGACAAAGGCTATGAAGACAAGCGCATTATCCTCGGGATCCGTCCTGAAGACATCCATGATGAAAACATCGTACTTGAAACTTACAAGGATTCTCACGTGAAACTCAAAGTCGAAGTGTCCGAACTTCTCGGTGCGGAGACCAACGTTTACGCGAAAATCGGCGAAAAAGAAATCGTAGCCCGTGTTGACGCGCGTGACGACATCAAAATGGGTGACGAACTCGAACTTGCCTTCGACATGAACAAAGTTCACTTCTTCGATATCGACAGCGAACAACGTATCAAAAACAACTAAATCATTTACAAGACCAAGGACGGCAAAAGCCGTCCTTTTCGTTTGGAATGCGTGTGATTTTTTCACAAGCGAACCATGGCCTCAAGACCTCTTTGAAAGTAGACTTAAAACGAGGTGATGGCATGCAATACATAGAAAGAACGGCCGAGGGTCTCCGCATAAAATCAAGAGATGCAGACCTAGTCGTCAAAAAAGGACTCAAGCAATTCCTCGATACACTCCTTCAAAAGGAGTATGCGACATTCGACGGAAGAATCAGAGCATTGAGAAGAGAATACGGTCTCAAAAACAACGTTCCGATCTATATTCACAAACAGCTTTGTTTTTACATGAGTACGAACATTCGTGACACCACGTCCACCTGCATCAATTTTCACGAAGTGCTTTCCATCCGTGAAGGCACTGACAAAAACGCGGAAATCATTTTCAAGGATCTTACCATCAAAAAACTAAGTGTAAGCTACCAGAAACTGCTTAAACGTCATATACACACCGCGCGCTTTTTAAGCAATCTCTAAACCATCCATTTGGATGGTTTTCTTTATGTAAACGCTTTATACAAAAGAAAATGCTTACAACCACCCGCATGAATAGAAAAAGCTTGAACTATCTTGTATAATGAGAGTGATTAAAATGTGTAAAGGAGATATGAAATGGCTAAGAAAACTGTAAGAGACATCGAAGTAAGCGGCAAGACTGTACTTGTCCGTGTGGACTTCAACGTACCAATGGACGGGGATACCATTACTGACGACAACAGAATCCGTCAGGCAATTCCTACCATTGAGACACTCATTGAAAAAGATGGGAAAGTTGTTCTTTTCTCACATCTGGGACGCGTTAAAGAAGAAGCGGATAAAGAGGGCAAATCACTTGAGCCCGTCAGTAAAGCCTTGTCTGAAAAACTCGGCAAAAAAGTAACCTTCATCGGAGAAACACGCGGTGAAAAACTCGAAACTGCCGTCAAGAACATGAAAAACGGCGACGTCCTCATGGTGGAAAATACCCGCTTTGAAGATGTTGATGGTAAAAAAGAATCCAAAAACGATCCGGACCTCGGAAAATACTGGGCCTCTCTTGGCGACGTATTTGTCAATGACGCGTTCGGCACGGCACACCGTGAACACGCTTCAAACGTCGGTATTGCGAACAACACTGACGTTGTAGCGGCAGGGCTTTTGCTTGAAAAGGAAATCAAGTTCATCGGTGGGGCTGTTGAAAATCCTGAACGTCCTTTTGTGGCCATTCTCGGTGGCGCCAAGGTCTCTGATAAGATCGGTGTCATCAAAAACCTTCTCACCAAGGCTGACATGGTCCTTATCGGTGGCGGCATGAGCTATACGTTCATGAAAACCCAAGGCCTTGAAATCGGTACAAGCCTCGTTGAAAACGACAAGCTTGACCTTGCGGAGTCTTTGCTTGAAGAAGCCGAAGGCAAACTCAAGCTTCCAAGTGACTTCAAAGTCACCAAGGAGTTCGACAAGGACGCGGAATTCCGTATTGCCGGAAAAGAAGATATCCAAAAAGACGAAATGGGTCTGGATATCGGACCGAAAACCCTCGAAGACTACCAAGACATTCTTGAAAACGCAAAAACCGTTGTGTGGAACGGACCTGTAGGCGTATTTGAATTTGAAAACTTCGCCAAAGGAACCCTTGGCATTCTCGAGAAACTTTCAAACCTTGAAAACACCACAACCATCCTCGGTGGTGGCGACAGCGCAGCTGCGGCCATCTCGCTTGGATACGAACACAAGATCACCCACATTTCCACGGGTGGAGGCGCAAGCCTCGAATACCTGGAGGGTAAAAGCCTTCCTGGCATCGACTGTGTCGATGAACTCTAAGGTTAAAAGGAAGGAGTTAGCGCAATGAAAAAAGAAATAGTCATTCAAAGTACAGAGGGTCTTCACGCGGCCCTTGCAAGCAAACTTGTCCATATAGCCGCAGCGTACCATTCGGATGTATACCTAGATTACTCAGACAAAAGAGTCGACGCGAAAAGCGTGCTCGGTCTCATGAGTCTTGCTGTACCTCCTGGAGAAAACGTCAATGTGATTGCCGAAGGCGACGACGCCGAGGAAGCCATTGATGAAATCACGAAAGTATTGGAGTAGATACCTATGCGTAAACCAATGATCGCAGGAAACTGGAAAATGAACAAGAACCGTGATGAAGCGCTTCAGTTCATCTACAACGTCAACCTTGAAGTCCCAAGCAAGGAATTTGTCGACACCGTCATCGCGTCGCAAGACCCGGTCCTAAGAGACCTCGTCAAAAGACAAGGCGACAACCTAAGAATCGCCGCTCAGAACATGCATGAGAAAACCGAAGGTGCCTTCACGGGCGAAACGTCCGCGGACCTTCTTGAAAACCTGGGCGTCACATATGTCATCATAGGCCACAGCGAACGCCGTGCCTATTACAATGAAACGGACGCTTCAGTGAACAAGAAACTTCACCAGGCATTCCGCTACGGCCTCACCCCGATTCTTTGCGTGGGTGAATCGCTTGAAACCCGTGAAGCCGGGGAAACCGACATGTTCGTCAAAGGTCAGATCAAGGAAGCCTTGAAAGGCCTTGGCAGCGAACAGGTCAAGGAACTGGTCATCGCTTATGAACCCATCTGGGCGATTGGCACAGGCAAAACCGCTTCAGCGGACCAGGCCAACGAAACCATCGGCGTCATCCGTGAATCACTCTCAGCGCTTTATGACGCGTCTGTCAGTGACATGACACGCATTCTTTATGGTGGAAGCGTCAAGCCTGCCAACATCGATGAGCTCATCGAGAAAGAGGACATCGACGGCGCCCTTGTCGGTGGTGCCTCCCTCGATCCGAAAAGCTTCATGACCTTAGTCGATGCCGCAACCCCGAAAAAGTAACCATGTATCCCGTCTACCATGTTATGTAGGCGGGATTTTTTATTGCATTTTTTGCATAAAAAAAGACCGCAAATTGAATTGCGGTCTTGATGGTTGTTTACCTATTAACGGTTGTAGAATTCAACGATAAGGTTTTCCTTGATGTCGGTTAGGAATTCACGACGTTCTGGGAAACGCTTATAGACGAATTGACGTTTTTCTTCATCGAAATCGACGAAGTCCGCGCGTTCTACTTTGGCTTCAAGAGCATCTTTTACGACGACTAGGTCTTTTGATTTCTCTTTGAGTCCAACGGTTTGACCCGGTTTGACGCGGTATGATGGAATGTCCATTTTCTTGCCATCGACCGTTACGTGTCCGTGTGCAACAATCTGGCGGGCTTGACGACGCGTGCGTGCAAGGCCTGAACGGAAGACGAGATTGTCAAGACGGCTTTCAAGTAGGAACAAGAAGTTCTCACCTTGTCTACCTTCCATTTTCTTCGCTTCGTTGAACGTTTTTTTGAATTGACGTTCGTTGACACCATACGTGAAACGTACCTTTTGCTTCTCTTGAAGCTGTTGGCCGTATTCACTGATTTTGCTGCGACGCTGGCCATGTTGACCAGGTGGGTAAGGGCGTTTGCCAAGATCTTTTCCTGTTTCAAGTGTTGAATACTTGAGACGACGGGAAACTTTCCATTGTGGTCCGGTATATCTAGACATACGATTTCCTCCTTTAGTTTTATTTGCGATAAAAAGAAGTGCATGAAACCTTCAAGGGCTGAACAATTTATACGTTTCACCTCGTCAGCTGAGGGTACTAAGCGCCCGGACTGGCCGGATTGTTCGGCGGTCTTGAAACCTTGCATGTAGCTGCCTTTAAAACGCATGCGTAAGCATTATATGATAAAAGCTAGAGTTTGTCAACAACGATGTCCATTACCTTTTCGAGATTCTCCTTGTCCGCTTCATCAAAGCGCATCTTTTTGGGGCTGTCTATATCGAGCACCCCAAACAAAAGCCCCTCTTTTTTAAACGGTACGACGATTTCACTTTGTGAGTTGGAATCACAGGTGATGTGGCCTTCGAACTGATTCACGTCCTCCACCACGAGGGTTTCTTCATTCTTTGCGGCGGTGCCGCATACGCCGTTGCCCATCATAATCTTCGTACAGGCCGCAAGGCCTTGAAAGGGCCCGAGATAAAGCGCGTCTGATTCATTTAAGTAAAATCCGACCCAGTTCACGTCATCCAGAAAGTAATTGAGGATGGATGCAGCGTTTGAAAGGGTCGTATACCACGGATCTGTGTCATTCAGATAGTAAGGCAAGGTATCAATGAGTCGCTTGTAGTTCTCGAGTTTGTCTTCGCTTTTTTCTACGGGTATGAACATAGTGTCACCTCTTTAACAAATGATATTAAATAACCTTAAAAAATGCAATGAATATGGTACAATAAGAATGATTTTCGGAGGGATACCCATGACAGACAGACTGCTCGTAAGATACGGTGATTTACTGCTCAAAGGCAAAAACAGAAGACGTTTTGTCAAAATGGCGCAAAAAAGAATCGCTGAACGCATAGATAATGAATTGATCAAACTCGAACCAAGGCACGACCGACTTTATATCGCATTGAATGGCCAGGACGAAACCCCGGTGATTGATGCACTCAAGACCGTGAGCGGTCTACACAGTTTTTCACGCGTGATGAAGTCAGCCAAAGACATCGAAGCCATCAAGGATACGGCGCTCATGCTTGCCAAGGACACGCTCAGTGAAAATGAATCCTTCAAAATAGAAACCAAACGTGCCGATAAAAGCTACCCAATGGGCTCTACAGAGATTTCACAGGCCGTTGCGGCCCATGTGCTTTCACACGCACCAAACCTCACTGCGGATATTTTCAACCCCGACAGGGTCATCACCGTTGAAGTGAGACAGGATGGGGCTTATCTCTTTTCAGGCAAAGAACCCTTGATGGGCGGATTCCCCGTAGGCACGATGGGCAAGGGCATGGTCATGATGAGTGGCGGCATCGATTCACCGGTAGCCGCATACTACGCCATGCGCAAGGGCATCGAAGTTGAACTCGTGCACTTCGAATCCACGCCTTATACATCCATTGAATCCGTGCAGAAAGTCTATGATCTTGCCCGCGTGCTTTCACGCTTTACAGGCGAGATGAAACTGAAACTGCACCTTGTGCCTTTCACTGACCTTCACGCAAAACTTCTAAACGAAGTGCCTGAACCCTACGTCATCACCATCATGCGTAGAATGATGGTGCGCATCACAGACAGGTTCGCGGAACTCGACCATACGCCGGTCATCATAAATGGTGAATCGGTCGGACAGGTTGCGAGTCAGACCCTTGATAGCATCCACGTGACCCAGGCGGTCACAAACACCCCGATTTTAAGACCCCTCCTCGCCTTTGACAAGGAAACCATCATGAACAAGGCAAGAGAGATAGGGACCTATACTATCTCCATCCGTCCCTTTGAGGACTGTTGCACGGTGTATGTGCCAAGTCAGCCCTCCACCTCACCGAGAAACTACTACGCAGACAGATACGAACGCCGCTTTGACTGGGAGACTCTTGTGAATCAGTGCGTTGAAAACATCAAGACCTTTACCGTCACGCCTGAATCTGACTATGATTTTGCGGCGCATGGATTCACCATAAGTGAACTCTTCGAAGAAGGGACTGATTGAATGATTACTTCACCCTCAAACGCAACCATAAAACGGTTTGCGAAACTCCATCAGAAAAAGTACCGCGAGAAGGAAAAACTCATGATCATAGAAGGTCCGCACCTGGTGGATATTGCCCGCTCCAAAGGCTTGATTCACACGGTGTTCACCTTGGAGGGATCCACTGATTCAAATACGGTTCAAGTAAGTGAACTGGTCATGAAAAAACTCACCAAGACAAACCACGTCCCACCGGTAGCGGCCGTTGCGAAAATGCCCATCAGGAAAAGTGTATCTGAAAAGGTGCTCATACTTGAACACGTCCAGGATCCTGGGAATGTGGGGACTCTGATCAGGACCGCGCTCGCCTTCGGCTTTGAAACCGTCGTGCTTGATCAATCCGCAGACCCCTACAGTGCCAAGGTGTTAAGAAGCACACAAGGCGCAATATTCGATCTGACGTTGCTTGAGATGGACGTGAAAACCTTTAAAAACACTTATCCGAATTATACCCTCATCGGAACTGAACTAAGCGGTGAAACCACTGCCTGGGTGCCTTCAAAACCCTACGCCGTCATTCTTGGAAACGAAGGTCAGGGCATGAATGAATCTTCGCGCGGTCAATGCGACGTGCTCGTGAAAATTCCCATCGATTCAATCGATTCGCTCAACGTTGGCATCGCCGGAGGCATTATCATGCATGCACTCACAAATGCAGACAGGCCCCTTTTCAAGCTGTGACTTGCGAATTTTCTTTCCCTATGATATAATAAACGCGCATATGGGTTAGAAGAGTGGGTCAAAGCCCGCTCTTTTTATGCCATAAGGAGGAAATCAATGAATAAACTAGACGAAGCATTCAAAACGAAAATCAAAGACCAGGTGGAGTCACTTGACTACGCGTTTTATGACGTGCACCTTGAGACCCGTCAGGGCGACAGGGTCTTGAGTATTGAAATCGACCACAAGGACGGCATCGATCTTGACGACTGTGTCAAAGTGTCTGAACACGTCTCCGAATTTCTCGATGAAGCCGATCCCTTTGACGATGCCTACATGCTGGAAGTGACAAGCGCCGGTGCGGAACACCCGCTTAGAAACGCTGAAGAAATCGAGCGCGCGATTGGTAGGTATGTGCACATAGAAACCTTCGAACAGGTCCTTGAAGGAACCCTGGAACAGATCGACGGGGCATCCCTCGTCATAAAAAACGGAAAGAAAGTTTCATCCATACTCATGGCGGACATACAGGAAATTCGCCTTGCGATTGAAACAAAGGGAGGAAAAAAGAAGTGAAATCCAAACAATTCTACGAAGCGCTAGACGCGATAACAAAAGAACGCGGCTTGCAAAAGGAACAGGTGCTTGAACTCTTGAGAAGAGGACTCCTGAATGCCTACAAAAAGGAATACGACAACTCCGAGAATGCCCGCGTGGAATTCAACGAGGACAAAAACGAAATCAAGGTCAAAGCCGATTTCACCGTCGTCGAAAGCGAACCTGCGAGTGATCAGATTAAACTCGAGGACGCCCGCAAACAAAGAAAAACCATCAAAATCGGGGATACCCTCACCAAGGACATCACCCCAAAGGACTTCGGTCGCATTGCGGCTGTAAGTGCGAAACAGATTCTCACTCAAGGACTCAAACAGCTTGAACGCGAGAAAGTCTACGCAATCTTCAAAGACCGTGAGAATGAAATGATCACGACTGAAATCTCAGGCCTCAACAAGGATTTCGTGACCCTTTCACTTGGACACG
Source organism: Bacillota bacterium (assembly GCA_051745505.1). Taxonomy (GTDB): domain Bacteria; phylum Bacillota_I; class Bacilli_A; order Izemoplasmatales; family Izemoplasmataceae; genus M55B118. The sequence goes on along the minus strand of JBNJEC010000029.1, from coordinate 32 downwards.
ATCTTGAAACAAGCCTCCCGAGAAAAGAACTC
>JBNJEC010000028.1:0-14698 GCA_051745505.1 Bacillota bacterium | reverse complement strand
GGCCAAAGCGCACTTGAAAACCAGGTATCGAGGACGTCTTCATCCTGAGTGTAGCCCGGTGGCGGGTTTTCTCCAACGTAGACTTCCCCTTCAGGGCCATAGTAAGCGGGAATTCTGTGGCCCCACCACAGCTGACGGCTGATGCACCAGTCCTGAATGTCTTCCATCCAGCGTTTGAATATCTTTTCAAAGCGTGAAGGGACGAACTCTGCAGTGGATTTCTCAAGGGCCTGCCTCGCTAGTGGATCCATCTTCACGAACCACTGCATCGAAAGGCGTGGTTCGACCATGACACCTGTTCGCTCGCTGTGGCCGACGTTGTGGACGTGAACTTCCTGTTTGGTAAGAAGCCCTGAATCCCTTAAGTCCTTCACGAGTGTTTTTCTGCATTCAAAACGCTCCATGCCTTCGTATTTTTCAGCAAGGGCGTTCATGTGGCCGTCCTCTTCCATGCAAATCGGCATGTCAAGATCGTGTCTCAAGCCTATTTCAAAGTCATTTGGGTCATGAGCCGGGGTCACTTTGAGTGCACCCGTACCGAATTCGCGGTCAACGTAATCGTCGGCGATGACCGGTATCGCACGGTTTGTGCCAGGAATGAGCACTTTCTTGTTCAGATATTTCTTTCTGTCTTCATCTTCAGGGTGAACGATGAGCGCGGTATCGGCGAAAATCGTTTCAGGACGCGTGGTCGCAATCAATATATAATCGTCTTCATCGCCCTCTACGAGGTATTTGAAATAATAAAGCGCGCCTTCGACTTCTTCGTGTTCGACTTCGATGTTGGAAAGGGCGGTCTTCGCCTGAACGTCCCAGTTGATGATGCGTTCCTTGCGGTAAACAAGGCCTTTTTCATACAGTTTGATGAATACGTGGTTGACAGCCTTGTTGAGGCCTTCATCAAGCGTGAAACGCTCTTTGTCATAATCGACACTGATGCCGAGTGCGGCCCACTGGGCACGGATGAACTCCGCGTATTCCTCTTTCCAGGCCCAGGCTTCTCTCATGAACGCTTCGCGGCCGATTTTGAAACGATCGATGCCGCGTTCTCTCAGTCTTGCGTCAATTTTCGCCTGGGTGGCGATGCCGGCGTGGTCCATGCCGGGAAGGTAGAGCGCATCGTAGCCTTCCATGCGTTTCTTTCGAATGAGAATGTCTTGCATGGTGTTGTCCCACGCGTGTCCAAGATGCAGTTTTCCTGTGACATTCGGTGGGGGGATGACGATTGTATAAGGGTCTTTGCTTTTGTCTCCGCTTTTGAAAAACCCTGAATCACGCCAAAAGGCATATTTGCCTTCTTCAACGCGTTTGTGGGCGTATTTCTTTTCCATTTCCATTGGGCATTCCTCCTAAATAATAAAAAAATCCCTGACTTTTTAGTCAAGGACGAATAGTCGCGGTACCACCTTAATTCCGGCATATGCCGGCACTCGATGCGTTAACGCCGCCAACGGACACGGTTACTTTGGTTCACCCTGTCTACTCCCGAGCTACGTTCAGATTCTTTTCCTGCCAGTTTCCAGCACCACTGACTCTCTTTTAAGATAGGAATCCTACTCTTCTCGTTCGCTGTAGTTGCATATATTCTACCACAGTCACGAAGGCTATTCAAGATAGTGCTTATTTTTCTTTTTCCATCGTCTCTTTGATGGAATCGATGCCTTCGCCCTTAACCGCAGAGACGAAACGAAGATCACTGATCGCATCCAGACCGAGCGTGTTTCTGATGAGTTTATCGGCTTTCATGCGCTGGTTTTTCTTCACCTTGTCGGCTTTGGTCGCGATGATGGTAAAGGGGATGTCGTAGTGTCTTAGAAAGTTGCTCATTAAGATGTCGTCTTCACTCGGTGCGTGACGTGCATCAACGAGTAGAAAAATGCGTTTCAACGATCCGCGCGTAGTGAGGTAGGATTCGATGATTTGGCCGAATTCGGCGCGTTTTTTCTTGGACACGCGGGCGTAGCCATACCCCGGTACGTCCACAAGACGAAAATCCTCATTGATGGTATAGAAGTTGATGGTCTGGGTCTTGCCCGGATTTTGCGAGGTATAGGCAAGGTTTTTGCGGTTCATGAGTTTGTTGATGAGGGAACTTTTCCCGACGTTGCTCCTGCCTGCGAAGAGAAATTCGCTCATATCGGCAGGGGGATAGTCTTTGGGCTCAGTAACGGTGATGGGGCCTTGTATTGATTTTATTATCATGGGTACACCTCTTATGGTTTGTCTCACAATCATTGTACATGAGATAGCTTTTAAAGACAATCGTTAATTGTCACACTTAAAAAGGGCGCCGAGGCGCCCTTTGATTAATCAAGCAATGTGTGTTTGAGTACGTCGTTGATGGTTTCGACGCTGATGATTTTGAGTGACTTCCTGACCTCTTCAGGGATATCTTCGATATCTCTTTCATTCTCTTTTGGAATGAGGATGGTTTTGAGGCCGCTTCTGTGGGCTGCGATGGCTTTTTCCTTGAGGCCACCGATTGGAAGCACGCGACCGCGGAGCGTAATCTCACCCGTCATACCGACGGTGTTGTCGATCTTGCGCTTGGTAAGGGCACTTACGAGCGCGACTGCGATGGTCACACCGGCACTCGGACCGTCTTTTGGCACGGCGCCTTCAGGCACGTGGATGTGGACGTTCGAATCATCGAAGAGCTGTTTCTTGATGTCGAACTGGTCGTTGTTGGCGCGCACGTAGGACAAGGCCGCTTGGGCACTTTCTTTCATGACGTCGCCAAGCTGTCCGGTAAGGGAGAGTTTCCCAGAGCCTTTGTAGTACGCCACTTCGACACTGAGCGTGTCTCCGCCGAATTGCGTATAGGCGAGGCCTGTAGCAGTCCCGATTTGTGGTTCTTTTTCAGCTTCATGGTTGGTATATTTTGGTTTTCCGAGAAATTCATTGAGGGAATCCTTGGTAACATGGACGGATTTGTCCTTGTCCCTGAGGATTTTCTTGATGGCTTTACGGGTGATGGTTCCAAAGAGTCTGTCGAGTTGACGGACCCCCGCTTCTTTTGTGTAAGAGCGAATCATGGCCATGACCGCGTCGTCATCGATTTCAAGTTTGCCCTTTTCAAGTCCGTGGGATTCGATTTGTTTGTCGATCAGGTGCTTGCGGGCGATATGGAATTTTTCGATCTCAGTATAGCTTGAGAGTTCGATGATTTCCATTCTGTCTCTCAAGGGGGCTGGGATGTTGTAAAGGTAGTTCGCGGTGGTGATGAAGAGCACTTTTGAAAGATCGTACTGATCTTCAAGATAGTGATCTGAGAATCGCTTGTTTTCAGCGGGATCGAGCACTTCAAGCATCGCGGCACTTGGGTCCCCTTTGTAGTCGCTTCCGAGCTTGTCGATTTCATCGAGCAAGAAGAGCGGATTGACGACTTTCGCTTTGCGCATGCCTTGAAGGATGCGGCCTGGCAAGGCGCCAAGATAGGTCCGTCTGTGTCCGCGGATTTCGCTTTCGTCTTTCACGCCGCCAAGCGACTGTTTGACGAATTTGCGGTTGAGTGCTTCCGCGATGGATTGGGCGAGACTCGTTTTACCAACACCCGGTGGGCCTGCTAGACAGAGAATTGTCTGCGGGTTTTTGCCGGTCAGAAGTTTCACTGAAAGATACTCAATGATTCTCTCTTTGACCTTTTCAAGGCCGTAATGGCTTTTCTCAAGGGTTTCTTCGGCTTTTTTGATATCGTTGGTATCTTCGCTTTCTTCACTCCAAGGAAGGTCAATCAGAAAATCGAGATACGTACGGATGACGCCGGATTCCCCACTTGAAGCGGGAAGGGTCTCGTATCTTGAGAGCTCATAGAGCGCTTTTTCCTCGATATGTTTGGGCATATCCTTTTCCTTGATCTGGTCGCGAAGGCTTTCGATTTCGCTTTCCTTCTTCGCCTTGTCTCCAAGTTCTTCCTGGATGGCGCGAAGCTTTTCACGCAAGTAGTACTCACGCTGGTTTTCATCGATGTTTTTCTTGACCGTGCGATTGATCTTGTCTTCGATTTCGCTCATGTGACGCTCTTTTTCGATGTCTTCGAGCAAATAGTTGAGACGTTTTTCAATCGATGCGGTTTCAAGATACTTGAACTTCTTGTTTTCAGGGATTTTGAGGTTGCTTGCAAGACGGTCCGCAAGCTTGTCGCTTGAAAGACCGCTTTGTGCGTCCTCGATGGATTTTTTCGGATTGTTCAAGATGGATTGTGCATTTTCCATAACCTGTTTGATGACCATGCGCACAAGTGCGATTTCTTCATCAGCATCTTCACTGTATGGTGGACGGGTTTCGAAATTCACCATGAAGAATGGATCTTTTTGGTCATACCCTTGGATTTCACCGCGTACGATCGGATCGAATTTGACTTTGAAGTTTCCGTTAGGAAGCTTGATTTTGATGCCAATTTTCGCAATGATTCCGTAAGAAAGCATATCCTTGTCTTCAGGATCTTCCACGGTTGGGTTTTTCTGTACAAGCAAGAACACATAGGAATCGTGATTTCTTTCACTTTCAAGTAGGGCAGTTTTTGAAATGCTTCTGCCGACTTCTGTTCTTACGTCTGTATTTGGGAAGGGGGCTAGCCCTCTAATGGCGATGGCTGGTAGGCTCGCCTGCTTTTTTTCATTTTGGTCGAACATATGGTATTCACCTCTCGTTTTTCAAGTTGGAACCTATGTATAATATACCGTATTTTGGCGTTCCTTGCAAAGGTAACACTCACGCCGAAATGCGGTAAAAATACGTGTTTCGTCAATTAATATGCCTTGTTTCTCAATAAAAAAGTGTGTTGAAATCAACACACCTTTTACTTTAGGCCAATTCTAAGTCTTTAAGCGCTTTGACTAGGGCGTCAAGGGTTGCTTCTTCGTTATCACCGGATACGGCGATGGTAATCTCTGCATCTTGTGGTACACCCAGGGACATTATCCCCATGATGCTTTTGAGATCGACTGTTTTACCATTGTAAGTGAGTTTGACATCTTCGTCGTATTTGGCAGCTTCCTGTGCTAATTTGCTTGCGGGACGTGCGTGCATGCCCGCTTCATCTTTGATTGTGATTTTCTTTTCCACTGTCTTCACACCTTTATCTGATTTTTTAATGCTTTTTCAAGCGAATCGGCAACGCCTGAGTCGTTGTTGTCAAGGTCTGTGGTGTGCGTTGCTGCTTGCTTTGCCTTTATTGTAGCATTTTTCATCGCAAATGATAAGGGAATTTGCTCAAGCATCTGCGCATCGTTGTCATTATCACCAAAAACAATGACTTCATCCTTCTCAACATTGTAGTAATCCAATAGATAACGCATGCCTTCACCTTTGTTGCCAAATTCAGGGATGACATCTAAGAATGTATCATGGCTTTTAGTGACGGCGCCACCTTCTAAGTCCTCGTAGTCAACGAGCGCTTTGTTGAAGGCGTCAATATCCTTTATGATGATGAGAATCTTGTGGGCGTCTATGCTTTTCAGGGTGTCAATGTCTTCGGTGATTGTCACAGGCATTTCTGAATCGGGATACTTGATATTCCAGGAATCATAGACTTTGAGTCGCTCATTTTCAAGTGAATGGATACCATCGGTATTATAGACGATGAACGGGTAATCGTTATTGTGGGCGAAATCGATCATTTCTGCTTGTGCGTTCTTGCCGATGATGAATTCCTTTAGAACTCTTTTGTCTGAAAGATCATGGATGATGGCGCCATTGTTGGTGACAATCGGCCCTTCATATAGACCCAGTTCGTTCGCAAAAGGTTCGGCCATTTCATAGCCTCTACCGGTTGCAACGGCCACTTGAACGCCGTTCATGCGTAAGGTCTTCACAGCTTCTTTGTTCTTTTCGCTAATCGTTTTATCCGTCGATAGCAAGGTATTGTCAAGATCGAATACGGCTAGTTTAATCATTTTATCACTTTCTTTAAAAAACACTTCCGAGGAAGTGTTTTTTTGTGTTTATTTTGTTTGAAGGTTGTCGACTAGGAAATCAATGGTTTTCTTGAATACGACTTCCTGTGCAACGGCTTGGTTGTTCACTTGGTTCTTGACTTGCTCAAGACCCATGTTGTGCTGGTCGGCAAGTTCTTGGTATTTCGCTTCAATCTCATCTTCGGTCGCGGTGATGCCCTCTTCCTTGGCAATCGCGTCGATGGTGAGGTTGTATTTGATTGAGCGTTCTGCGTCTTCCATGAGGCGGGCTTCGAACTGCTCTTTGCTCATACCGGTAAGTTGAAGATAGGTATCGAGGTCAAGGCCATATTGCTGGGCTTGTTTTTTCGTGTTGTCCATGAGACGGTTTTTCTCTTCGACGATCATTTCTTCGGCAATGTCCATGGTTGCGTTCTTGCTTGCCGTATCGACCGCGTGATCAACCGCTTTGTTCTTGTTGGCTTCTTTTTTCTGCTCTTCAAGATTTTTGCGTGTGTCTTCTTTGAGCTGTTCAACGGTTTCAATGCCTTCTTTGTCAAGGTCTTTGACGAATTCGTCATTGAGTTCAGGAACTTCCTTCACTTTGATTTCGTGAAGTTTCACTTTGAACGTGGCGTCTTTGCCTTTGAGGTTTTCAGCCTGGTAGTTTTCAGGGAAAGTGACTTCTACGTCTTTTTCTTCTCCTGGTTTCATGCCAACGAGCTGTTCTTCAAAGCCGGGGATGAATGAGTTGCTTCCGATTTCAAGTTCGTGGTTTTCGGCTTTTCCGCCTTCGAAAGTTTCTCCGTCAACGAATCCTTCGAAATCGATGACGGCGGTGTCGCCTTCTTCAACTTCTCCATCTTCCTTGACAACGAGTTCAGCGTTTTGTTCTTGAAGTTTCTTGATGTCTGCGTTGACTTCTTCTTCAGTCACTTCATCACTTGGCGTTTCGTATTCAATGCCTTTGTACTCGCCGAGTTCAACATCCGGTTTGACAGCAACTGTTGCTGTATAGGTGAACGGTTTGCCTTTTTCGACTTCTTCAATCTTGAGGTCGACTTTCGGTTGGCTGACGACTTCAAGGTTGTGTTCCATGACTGCGTTTGTGTAGGTTTCCTGAAGTACATGGTTTAGCGCTTCTTCCAAAAGTGGTTGAATGCCATGTTTTTGTTCGTAGACTTTGCGTGGGACTTCGCCTTTTCTGAAGCCTTTTTCTTCTACGTCCTGTTTCATTTGTTCATATGCGTGTTCAAGACCGTGTTCAAGCTGATCAGCTGTGACTTCGACCGTGAGTTTCACGCGTGAGTTTTCAAGTTCTTCTAGTTTTGCCATAATTTGATGATACCTCCTAAATTTAATCCTTGTTAATTATAACACATGGTAAGTTTTTGTAAACTGTAATACTAATGTTGCTTTGAAAATAAGATAAATCCTTATTTAGAGGGAATTCAAGAGCCCCATGAATTCACGTTTCTGAATCGTTGAGCCGTGTTCGTGCGTGCTTTTGCTCGTATCAAGCAGCCTAAAGGCTTCTTCTACGGTAGGCATGATGACTCGGGAGTCGAGCGCCTTTTCCTCTTCTGTGAGTTTCAAAGCGGTATGCCTTGTTTCATCCACCTTCACGCGAAAGAAGTGATGATGCCAGATCGAGTCTGGGAAATGTTCTTTCAGGATGACGGTTTCATGAGCGTCGATAACTTCGTAACCGGTCTCTTCCATAACTTCGCGTTTGAGCGCTTCTTCAGGCGTTTCATCCGGCTCAATGCCTCCACCTGGCAAGGTGTAGAGATTGATGGTCTTCAGATGAAGCATCACGAGTTTGTCATTTAAAACAATGACGGCCCGTGCGCCTTTGCGCACGGGACCATCAGGTATGGTTGAATCATCAAGATTGTCCGCATAGATGTTCAAAGTTGGAATTGTCATGCTATTTGTTCACATCGATAATGACGGGTATGACAATCGGACGACGGTCGGTTTTTCTGAATAGGAATTTTGATACCTGTTCGCGGATTTTTTCCTTGAATTTTTTCCAATCAAGGCGTTTTTCGCCTAGCATTTTATTGGCAACATCCTTGTAAATATCGCTGACTTCACGAATGAGGTCTTCGTTTTCTTTCATGTAGACAAATCCGCGAGATACGATTTCCACTTCGCCAACCATTTTCTTCTGTTTGGCATTGATATGCGCGATGATGAGCAAAAGACCGTCCTGTGAAAGAATTTCTCTGTCTTTGAGTACGATGTCGCTCAGATCGCTTTCCATGATGCCATCAACCATGACATCGCCGCTTTTTCTCGATGATGTGACCGGTAAGGCTTTGCCGTTTTTGAAACGAAGAATTTCTCCGTTTTCAAGCGTTTTGATTTGGTCTTCCTTGTACCCTTGTTGAAGGGAAATCTGTTTGACTGCGTAGAAATGACGGAATTCACCAATGACGGGTACGATGTAATCGGGGTTCATGAAATTGAGAAGCAGTTTGATGTCTTCGCTTGATGCGTGCGCCGAAGGCATGATGTCTCTCGATATTTTCTTGACGTTGATGTCATTGCGAGAAAGAATGTCAAGCGTACGCGCCGCGATCTTTTCAGTTCCTGGGACCGGTGGGGTCATCATGACGACATTGTCGGTCTGGTTCAGGTGAATCAGACGGTCGATTTTACGCACCATGCGCTGAAGCATGAAGAATGGTTCGTGGCGATCGCCTGTAACGAGTACGACAGTGTTTTCAAGGGTGTTTTGGTTGTTTTCGTCAATGAACTTGAGACTGAGCAATTTCTCTTTTGGAATCTTCAGGACACCCAGATTGAGAGCAATGTCCACCATTCTTTGTGCTTTGCGGCCGATGACCGCGATGGTTTTGCCAAGTTCGAGTGCAATGTCCACTACTTTTTGTATACGGTAGATATCCGTTGAAAAAAGTGACACGATGATGCGAGCAGGGGACTTCTCAAAAGTGTTTTTGATGGTCTCATCCAGCTGAACACCGGTTGATGAATGGCCTGCGGATTGAGCGCCGAGACTTTCTGTCATAAGCGCCAGAACTTTCTTGTTGGCGATGCGTGCAAGGCCCTCAAACGATGTTTTGTAAGGGGCATTCACGTTTTGATCGAAGGTATAGTCAGGGCTGTAGACGATGACGCCGTCTTCAGTCTCAAAGGCCATACCAACCGATTCAGGGATGGAATGCGTGGTTTTGTAGAAAGTCACCGTAGTATTTTTGAATTTCAGTTCGGTGTCCTTCGTGATGGTGTTCAATTTGTAATCATCGACTTTCATCGACTGGTTCTTAAGTGCGTCCTTGAGCATAGCAAGTGTGAAATGGGTTCCGTAAATAGGGATATTCAGTTCTTTTAAAAGCTTCGGCGCTGCGCCGATATGGTCCTCATGACCATGACTTAGAAAAAGACCTCGGATACGTGAACGGTTCTTGACGAGATAAGAATAATCCGGCAAAATCGCGTCAACGCCATACAGTTCTTCGATAGGATACTTGAGACCCGCATCGAGAATGTAGATGGCCTGATCGATTTCCAGACAGTACATATTCTTTCCGTCTTCACCGAGTCCGCCGAGGGCGAAAAAATCTATTTGACTCATGGATGCACCTCCTTTTCTTAGTTTGTTTGTCTAACACATTATAACACACCATAGCAAAAATGCCTGCCTTAGGCAATAGGTTTTTCTATTTTTTCATGTAAGCTTTACATCGGCTGTGTTAAACTGTATGTGGGTGATACCATGATAAAGTATCCAAATGGAAAAGTAGGAAAAACCTACAAACCAAAACCGAATACCAGTGTCAAAAACCGTGGCATGACGCTTGAGAAAATCATCAACGCGTCCAATCTTTATTATCTGGAACAAGGCAAGGCCGTCATACACAAGAAACCGACCCCCGTACAGATTGTCAATGTGAGTTATCCTTCCAGAAACAAGGCCAAGATTACGGAAGCCTACTACCAGACGCCTTCAACTACCGACTACAACGGCATTTACAAAGGCTACTACGTCGATTTTGACGTGAAGGAATCGAAAAACAAGACATCTTTTCCCCTCAAAAACATTCATGCCCATCAGATTGACCATCTGAGAAGTGTGCACGAACACGGAGGGCTCGCGTTTTTGATCATCCATCTCAAAGCGGATGATACGTTTTGGCTTCTTCCCTACAGTGCGCTTGCCTTTTACGTCAACCGTGCCATCAAGGGGCGCAAAAGCATGACCCACGAAGAACTCAAAAAAGAAAGCCTCCCGATCAGGGAAGGCTTGAGACCACGGCTCGATTATCTGAAAACCATCGACCAGTGGCTTGAAAAGACCTGAAAAAGGTCTTTTTTTTATTTGAGGGTGGTGCCGCTTTTGAGTTTGGTTTCCTTGAACTTCGCACTTGAAAAGATGCGGCAGTTTCTTGGAATGACCGTGTTTTCAGGAATGCGTACGCCTTTGGCAATGACATTGATGCCGCTTGATAAAAGATCAGGGCGGTCGGTGTTGGCCTGATAATCATCGCCATGGCCGATTAAAGCGTTGTGATCGACAACCACGTTCTTGTCAATAATGGCATGATCAATCACCGCACCTGGCAGAACTTCGACGTCATTGAGAAGTACGCTGTTGGTCACAGTCGCCCCCGGATGCACGATGACCCCTGGAGAAAGCACGCTTCTTTTCACGGTGCCCGCCACGATGGAGCCGTTTGAGATGAGTGTCTGTGACAATTCGGCTTTTGAGCCGATTTTAACACTTGGGAGCTCTTCACTTTTGGTGTGGATACGCCAGCTGCGGTCATACATGTCAAGAGGAAGCTTGTCGACGGTGTTGGTGAGTTCCAGGTTCGCATCAAGGTAAGCATCGTAGGTTCCGACGTCTTTCCAGTACCCCTTGTAAAGGTAGGAATAGACTTCGCCACCGATAAGATGAGGAATGATGTGCTTGCCGAAATCAAGGTGGTCGTCTTCCACTTCACCGAGCGCTTTCAAAAGGGCATCGGTATTGAAGACGTAAATGCCCATGGACGCAAGGTTGGAATCGGTTTTGGATGGTTTTTCCTGAAAATCGATGATCTTTTCATCCTTGTTGGTTCGCATGATGCCGAAGCGGTGGGTATCTTCCCACGGCACCTTTTGCACGGCGATGGTGAGGTCCGCCTCTTTTTCCTTGTGGGCGTCGATCATTTTTCTGTAGTCCATCTTGTAGACGTGATCACCTGATAGGATGATGACGTATTTCGCACCCGAACGGCGAATGTATTCGAGGTTTTGCTTGACGCTGTCGGCGGTCCCTGAATACCAGTTTTTAAACGGCTGCAACAAGGAAATGCGGGTGTCTCTTCTATCGAGGTCCCACGGTTTCCCTACGCCGATATGCTCATTGAGAGAAAGGGGATGGTACTGCGTGAGAATCCCGATGTGATAGATGCCTGAGTTGCTGCAGTTGGAAAGTGAAAAATCGATGATGCGGTACTTGCCCGCAAACGGTACGGCCGGCTTGACTCTCTTTTCGCTCAGGAGATCGAGTCTTGAACCCCGTCCACCGGCTAGAATAAGTGCGAGTGTTTCCATGTTATGGCCTCCTCAGAATCGTTTTGTATAGCGTTTCGTATTCATTGGCGCTCTTTTCCCAGCTGAAACGTTGTTTCATCGCTTTGCGTCTGATGGCCTTGAACGCTTTTTGATCATCGTAAAGGGCCAAGGCTTCCTGAATGGATCTGTATAAGTCGGACGCATCATAATTCACAAAGCCAAGCCCTGTGCCTTCGTTGGTGAACTTGTTGTAAGGAATGACACTGTCTTTGAGGCCGCCAGTCTTTCTTACAATTGGCAGACTTCCATAACGCATTGCAATGAGCTGTGAAAGACCGCACGGCTCAAACCTTGAAGGCATGAGGAAATAATCACTGCCTGCATAAACCTGTCTTGCAAGGGAATCGTTGTAGCCAAAATAGATGCCGACTTTGTCTTTGTGTCTGTCTTTGAGGTCCCTGAAGCCGTCTTCTATATCTGAATCTCCGCTACCAAGCACAATGAGTCTTAGCTGGTCCTCTTCAAGGAACGACTCGATGGCTTCAAGGATAAGCGGCATGCCTTTTTGCTCGGCGAGTCTTGAGACGACTGCGAAGAGCGGTTTCTCACTTGGTTCGAGGTCGAACTTTTTAAGCAGCATCGTCTTGTTGAAGGTCTTGCCCTTGATGTGGTTGTGTAAATCAAAGGCCTTTGCGATATGGGGGTCTTTTGAGGGTGAGAAGGTTTCATAATCAAGACCGTTCATGACGCCTTTGAAACGGTCGCCTCTATCGGCAAGCAAGTCTTCCATGCCATAGCCGAAATAGGCATATTTGAGTTCTTCTTTGTAGGTTTTGGAAACGGTTGTGACAAGATCAGAGGTCACGATCGCACTTTTAAGGAAATTGATGCCGTGATCGAATTCAAGGCGGTCGTCATACGCTACATTGAGATAGGGAATGAGCCCTTTGTCAAACTGACCCTGGTAGGCGATGTTGTGAATGGTGAATACGCTCGCGGGTCTGTAAGCCAATGGATTGTCCTTTTCAAGGATATAAGGTATCAGTCCCGTCTGCCAGTCATTGAGATGCAGCACATCGACCTTCAGATCAAGCGTCTTAATGAGAGAAAGCACCGCGTGGTTGAAATACGCGTATCTTTCACCGTCATCAAAATCACCATAGAGATTTTCACGGTAGCCGAAATAATACTCGTTGTCGATGGCGTATACATCGATGCCATGAAAATCCATATGCTGAAAACCGGCATATTCGCGCTTCTGACCTATGGGGATTCTTGCGGTATCAAGCGTCTTTAATTCCGCGTCAAATCGCTCTTTCGTAGTCAGATGCTTGGGAATGATGAGTGAAACGTCATGGCCCAGAGCCTTCATCGCACTTGGAAGACTTCCAAGCACATCGGCGAGGCCACCAGTCTTGCTAAAAGGGGTTGCTTCACTGCCAACAAAACATATATTCATAGTTATCCCTCCGATTTCATTATACATTAATCGGCCCCCCTAATGATAGTCAAAACTTGTAATCCATTAAAAAAAGGGCCCGATAGGACCCTTCGCCAATAAAACAGGGGAATGGTTGTTATGCGTTGAGCATTGTTTCTTTGAGACGCACATAGAGTGCTGCCCCGATGACGACTGTGAAGAGAATGGACGGTACCATGTACCAGCCATTGTAAATAAGTGAATAGATTACGACCGGTTGCCCTTCAGGTGCGTATTCTCCAAATAGGATGACCCCTGATAGGAAGTGAAAGAAAAATCTGAGAGTGGTTCCCAGAATGGTCCCAAGGATGAAGATTTTGAGACTTCTTTTGTCGATTTTGAATACTAGCGCACCGAGTCCGATGGATCCGAATGCGAGGATGTAATCAAGGAAAAGCACGCCCCAGTGGATGCCCACGAATGAAAATCCTGTAATCATGGCATCAAGAAGCCCATAGATTACGCCTGAGAGGATGCCGACTTTGAGGCCGTGTCTGTAAGCCAAAATAACCAAAGGCAGCATGGTGATGCTGATGCTTCCACCTTGCGGTTGTCTTGGTAGTACCATCGCAACGAGCTGAAAAACCACAGCCAGTGCGAGCATGATTGATATTTCTGCGATGACTCTTGTGTTTAACCATTTGTTTGTTGCCAAGTTGATTCCCCCTTAAAATATAAAAAAGTTCTGTTCCGCAGAACAAAACTTTCGTTAGAAAATTTATCCTACGCTGGCATTACCCAGATCAGGTAAGGTCCATTCTAGTATCAAGAATGTCTCAGCCTAGTTCTCTAAGCTCCCTGTTTTATCGACAAATGTATTGTATCACAAAGCCTGGTTTATGCAAGCATAGTGGGCTTATAAAAATGTTTGTACTTCAATTTGTCTGCCTTCGAAGTCTTCGAAGAAACAATGATAGATGTTGAATGTTTCACTGCGCATAGGTTTGTGGGTGACTGTGAGGACGCTTCTGAACTGCTCAAAAGCCTTATCCACGGTGTTTTCATCTTCAACCACAAGTGTTATGCACGTTGAAGCGGGCGGATTTTCGGGGTGATGCAGGCAAAAGCCGATCTTGCCGTGACCCTGGGCGTCGAAAATAAGGCATTTGCCCTGGTCCTTGTATAGTTCGAAACCAAGTCCGGTTCCGTACGTATGCTTGATTTTCCTGAGATCGTTGGTCGGATAAAAATGAATTACGTCTTTCATAGCATGGCCTCCGTTAAAAAGGCATCCGGTTGGATGCCTCGTAATTTAGTCGATGATGTCTAAAATCAATTCTTTCTTCGGCACTTCGGTGTCGCTTAATTCATATGCTTTAAGCACCGTATTGACCTCATCGGAGATATCCTTGTCATTCGTATACAAATAAGCGAGCACTTCGTCCTCATCGACCTTGTCGCCTACTTTCTTGTTCAGTACAATCCCTACGTCCGTGTCGATTTCATCGTCCTTGGTTGCACGTCCCGCGCCGAGGCGCATGGCGCTAAGTCCGATTTCAAGGGCGTTTAGTGACTTGACGTAGCCAGCTTTTTCGCTTTTCACAGCGACGATGTCCCCAGCATGAATGTAATCATTCAAATCAGGGTATTCGCCATTTTGAGCCTGGATAAGCGTTTTGAACTTGTCGCTTGCTTCAAGTGAAGATATTTTCTTCTTGAGAAGTTTCTCCGCTTCTTCAAGCGTATCCGTGATTTTTGCCTGGTGTACGAGGTGGCTCCCGATTTTGAGACTGAGCGTGTGAAGATCAGACGGTCCGTTGCCCTGAAGGGTCTGTATGGCTTCGACGACTTC
>JBNJEC010000027.1:0-15398 GCA_051745505.1 Bacillota bacterium | reverse complement strand
CCGGTTGCTTTTAGCACCGACGCACCGATTGAAAACGTGAATCCGTTTCACACACTATATAGCGCACTAAAGAGAACTACGGTGAAAGACGACTACCCGCCATACCTCCCAGAAGAAGGCGTGCCTCTTAAAACCGGCATCGAAGCGTATTCTGGCATAGGAGCCTTCTTCGCCAGAATGGAAGAAGAACTCGGTGAAATCAAAAAGGGTCATCTTGCGGATTTCATCGTGGTTGAAGCCCTCGATTTTACAAAGCCGAACACGCTAAAGACCGCACAAGTCAAGGAAACTTACATAGAAGGCGAGAGAGTCTTCGCCTCGGGTGAACCATCATGAATCCATTCAAAAGACCCATCAGGGCCGATATCCGTTTTGATACGGCCATACTCTATCTTCTGATTCTTGCCTCCACTCTTTTGACGCTTGGTATAGGCACCATGGCCGCGCTCAGTGCGTCGTACAAGGCCCTTTTCAGACGCCTTGAAACCGAAGGGGATGAAACCGATCGCGTGAACACCTTCATAAGAGACATGAAGCAAACCCTTCCTGAGAGCGTCATCGTGTGGCTCGTTCTCGTGCTTGTGTCCATAGCTTCGGTATTCATGTTCACGACGGGTGAAACAACTACCATCATCATCGGAGTCGTCCTCGTGATTGAAAGCCTGATTGTGCTTTTTTATGGGGCTGCAGGCCTTGCGCTTTTCAACTACAAACGCGTCATATTCGTCTTCAAGACCGCGCTTTTGATGGGCCATTTGCACATGCTTACGTCCGCAAAACTCTTCGCCGGTCTGATTTTCACTGCCGCATTTTCCTACCTTTTAAATCCATTCATCATTCTCCTTGTCTTCCCGTTCATACTTTACGTGAGCGCTCATGCCTTTTATCCGGTTTTCAGGATCTATATCAAAAGGATTGAAGCGGATGAAAGCGTGAAACAAACACGTGACGAAACTTTGGAAGAAGCGTCAAATGAATCCAATGAAAAATAAAAGGAAATCAGCTGATTTCCTTTTTTATTCGCTTGGGTTGAGTTTCTTGGTCTTGATGAGTTTCATGCACGCCTCAGCCACATCAGGGTCAAACTGTGTGCCCTTGTATGCTTTCAGTTCACGGATGATTGAGGGGAAATTCTTTTTCATCTGATAGGGCCTGTTGGATGCCATGGTTGCGACTGCGTCCGCAACAGAGAGCACTTTTCCGCCCATGGATATAGAATCCTTGTCAAGACCAAGCGGATAGCCTTTGCCATCGACGCGTTCATGGTGTTCGCGCATAATGCGCGCAATCCTTGAAAGCGGTGAGGACTGGCTGATGAGCTGATAGCCGTAGTCCACATGTTTCTTGATGGCGTTGTAGTCCGCGTCACTGAGTCTATTTTCGCTGTTGAGAACCTGATGGTTCACTCCGAGTTTTCCGATGTCATGAAGAAGACCCGCCAGGTAAATGTCGTCGATTTCTTTTTTGGGCAGATCAAGTTCCTTGGCGATAGTCTTTGCGATTCGTGCGACGACCTCGCCATGCCCCTTGGTATACTTATCGTACAAATCGAGGGTTCTTACAAGTGTGAGGATGATATCGTCTTTGAGGGATGACTGTTGCTCCACTACATGGTTTTTCAAGAAGAGCTGGTTCAAAAGGCGCGTGAGTTCCTTCATTCTTCGAATTGAGCTTGTTGAAAGCGATGGTCCGTCATTGAAGTAATCAAGACCGATGATAAGATGCCTTTTTTCCTTCAGGCGAATAATCAGATAAACCCTGGTATCGATCTTTGAAAATTGTGGGTGTTTCTCCAAAAAAGACTTGCCATATCTCGTTTTGAGAGACGCTTCAAGATCATTGAAGACGACGACGTCTTCAGAGTTGAAAAGCATGGAATCGTGCAATTCGTAAAACCCCGGAATGTTTTTGACCGAGTAGTGATTCGAGTATTTTGTTTCAAGCCGACCGGCTTGATCAGAGTAAGCGAATAAGGCACTGGCATCACTGAACACGGACTCAGTGAGCTGATAGGTCTTTTTTGCAAAAACATCGGTATCATCTGTAAATCTGCCAATGTTCTTGGAAAGCTGCAAAAGATTTTGAATGTAATCCAGTGTCATGTTCAACGTGTTGTTCGTGATTTCTAATTCTTTGCTGGCTTTTTGCTGGTTCCTCAAGTAATGGTTTATTACAAAAGAAAGCATGATGGAGATGAGACCGAGAACCAATAGTGTATACACTTCGGCATAAAAATCGGGAATGGTCCAGGTGGAGTCAAGATAGATAAGTGCACTCACCAGGTAAAGGATAACGGTCATTAAAAGGACAATGAGGTAGGAAAAAAGCGGCGCGGCAAGTATGTAGAAAACCACGAGCATGTAGTTGTGTCTATAAAAGACAAACGAAGAAGAATCCTGGATGATGTAATAGATTGCGAAGGCATAAAGCGTTATGAAAAGAATGCCTCGAAGTGTCTTGTTAAGCTCAAACCTTCGCTTCGACACATCTTTGTTAAGTCGAATCATGAAACCGAATATGCCGATACTTAGAAAATGACTGAAAAAGATGGTCACCATGATGTCAAACAGCGAGAGAATGTTTGTTTGAAAGAGGTAATAGATGCCGCTTGCAAGCAATGCTGCAAAAAGACTCATTGCGCCCGCTACAGGGAAAAGCAGGAACGCATCCCTGATGCGAATATCCTTGAAATTCTCAAAGGCTCTCAGTCTTCTTATGAGCCACACACCGATTTCCATTTCAAAAAATGCAATAACTAAAAATCCCAAAGCGCTGATCAGTGCAAACGGAGTTTCGGTCGGATTGATATAAAGGTGTAGTAATAGATGCCCCAAAAAGAATCCGCTCAGGATTGACGGGTAGATTTTTCTCCCGTGAATCATGAGTAAACCAAACGCCACACCAATGGCGGGATTGAAGATTGGCGTCAAAAGCGCATCGTGCATGAACGCCCTTGAAAAAAGCGTCGCAATCAACAAGATTGCGAAGGAAAAGACGTATATGAATTCAGTGTTTCTTATTATTCTGCGCATAAGGGGCCACCTCGCTAAATTTATTATAGCATAAAATTTATTCAAATCCATTCGCAATTCTTTGAAAACCCCATCAAATAAGGTATACTAAAAGTACACGCAAGGGGGGGATAATCCATGCATGAAGCAAACGTATATCGCGTCAGTGCTTTTACCAGCGATTCTGAAGGTGGAAACGAAGCGGGTGTGCATTTTCTTCACGAATGGCCAAATGAAGCTGTTATGCAGGAAATCGCCAAAAAAGTTGGCTATTCTGAGACGGCTTTTGTTGTTATGAAAAATGGCAAACTCAACGTACGCTATTTCACACCGGTTAAAGAAGTGGCCATGTGTGGCCATGCATCACTCGCATTACTCGGCGTCGCCTACGAAGAAGGACTCATTGAAGCCGGAGTGCATAGGCTTTATGCGAATGACACCACACTTGAAGCCGTCGTTGACAAAAGCGAAATCAAACTTCACTTCAAAAGACCCAAATCCTTGAAAACCTTCAAGCGCTTTGAACCACTTGATCATATCGATCTCAAAAGCGAGGATTTGAGTGAAGTGCCCGTGGCCATCATGGACGCCGGAGTCAGAGAACTCTATATCGGAATGAACACCCTTGAAAAACTCAAAACCTACCAGCCGAACATGGATGCCATTAAAACACTCAGTGTTGCTTTCAATGTGGCTGGTATTTATATATACCACTTGAATGTCTTGGAAAAAACAGTGCATGCGAGAAACTTTCTTCCCGCAATCGGAATTGAAGAAGAAAGTGCAACAGGCACTGCGACTGCCGCACTGATGGCCCACTTCCATGACACATTCGAGACTCCACCCGATGCTCTAAGGTTTCATCAGGGCGAATGGATGGGCAAACCTTCACGCCTCGATGCGTCTTACAGCATCTTTGAAGGGGCACTTGAAGGCATTTATGTATCAGGCACCACCAAGCTCAAGGATTCAATCACAGTAACCATCAATCACAATTAGTTTATTATAGGGGGAAGAATCATGACAGAATATAGCAAGGAAATGATGCAAGTATTCGAAACATGGTATAAGGGGACCATAGAAAAGGAATTAGAAAGTCTGGATGCCATCAAGGCGCGACAGAGTCTGTTTTCAAAAAACCGTGAAAAGCTCAAGGAATCCATGAAAAGAAGTCTTGAGAATCACGCTTTTAATCTTGAACAGGTGTCACTCAGTGAAGCGTACATGACTGACGAACACCGACACACCTTCGATGTCACCATGAGTGAGATTGACAAAAAGGCCGAAGAAGCCAAGACGGCATTCGAAAAAGCCCTTGAAACACTCAAGAAAAATCACGCCGAAAAGCTTGAGCTCTCAAAGTTGAAAACCCAGAAAGTCAAGGCGGATTATGACTACACGGTCAAAAAAGCCACTGAAACTTTGCTCAAAGTCCAAAACCAGGCGGATGAATCCATCGACAAAGCGATTCAAAGACACAGTAATAATCTTTCAGACCTAGAACGCGATACCAACATTCGCTACCACATTAACGACAATAGAAAAGAACACCGACGCCTTGAATTCAACAAGGCTTATGAGGCGATCAAGGCTCGCTTCAAAAATGAACTCCAAGAAGCCAACAAAACCCTTGAAGAAAAACAGAAAGCCTACAAAGAGGCTTTGAAGAAACGCATGGCAGAACACAAGAAAACCATGCAACCACTTGATAAGACCATAGAATCAACCAAGGAAAAGCAACAAAAAGCCCTCGAAACACTCAAGGATAAGCAAAAAGAGGAACTCACCAAGCAGCAAAGCTATTTGAAAGAAGCGAAGAAACTCAATGACACCACGCAGATGAACACACTGGAAAAATCCATCAAGAAACTGAAAAAGTCTCACCAGGAAGCACTCGATAAGACCCACGAACATCAAAAGGAAGCGTTGCAGCCAAAACTCGATGAAAAAGACAAGGTACTCAGTGAAGAAAAAGACGCCATTCATGCCCTCAAAATCGATCAGATCAACCGCATTGAAGAAGCCCTTGCAAACATCGAACGCATCAAGGCTGAAGAGAAAACCGCGGTAGATGAACAAAACACCGCCTACAACAAGGCAACCCTTGAATACGAACAAGACAGGCAGGCCATACGCATTGACCACGACATGCAGATGAGCAACTTCGACCATGCCCGCGACGAGGTCGAACAAATCCAGACCCATGAGAAAAACAGGGCCCAGCCTGAAAGCGACCTCAAGGAAAACGAAGCCGGTGCACTCAAAGCGAAAGAAGAAGCGAAAATCAAACGCAATGATGATGTGTCAACGGCGCTTTACGATCGTGAAAAAGAAAAAAAGACCATAGAGAGAAATCTTGACATCAAGGCGTTCGAACGCCAGCGAAATGAAGCCAAGCACTTAAGAGACCACGCAATCAGAAACACAAAAATCCAAAGTCGCCTCAAGACCTTTGAAAAAGATTATGACCACGAAGCCATGCTCATTGACCATTATCTCAAGGACAGTGAGAACTATGCCGCTCTCAAGAGTGACCTTCTGAAGGCTCGCAAACCCGCCATCACACAGGAACTGCAGGCCAGAAGCCGCCGTATGATTGACATGGTCGAAACCATGATTGACGACGCGAAAAAAGATCACATGACCATGGTCGATTCCATTGAAAAGACCTATGAAGAAGAAGTCAAGATTTACAAGGACACTTACGAGAAAATGCAGAAAGAGCACCACAAAATCCTTGAAAACCTCTCCACAGAACAGGCGCTTAGAAGAAACAAGGCGCTTGAAGAAATCGGAAAACTGACCGGCAAGAAAAACAAAAAGAAAAAAGCGCAACTCACACAGAATCTCAACCAGCAAAAGCAAAACGATGAAGAAACCTACACTGCCAAGAAGCGCAGCCTCGAGAAAAAAGAGGCCATCTACAAAAGCATGCTCAGCACCATCAAGGAAAAAAGAGACCGTTCCTTGGAAGAGGCGCAGACTCTGCTTTATCACATGACCGATCAGTTCAACGCCTATCTTGGAACACTTAAAAAACTGTCCAAGGAAGAATCCCAGGCGTATGGAGAACTCGCCTATTCAATCAAGCACCGTGCCCATCTCTTCAAGAACTTCCAAAGTGACAGAAAACTCGAAACCATGCGTGCCGCAAAAGAGTACCTCAATACGCGCGTGCACCGTGCGAAAAGTGAAAAGACCGACAACGATGCGAGAAAAGACAATTACCTGAAAAGTCTCAAGGAAGACTTTGAAGACGCGAAGAAACACGCCGCAAACGAAACCGACGCAGCGGTCAGAAAATATGAACAAACCGTTGAAACCCTCGACAAGCGACTCGAAGAGACACTCGCCAAAATCACGCAGGACACGCGTGCTGAGAAGAAACGCCTCGATCTTTACATCACCAAACTAAACCGCACCCACGAAGCGAGGATGCAGGAACTCAAGAAACGCTATGATCACGAAAAAGAGAACCTCTTCGATGAAAAAGACCAGTCTGAAAAACGCCTTGAAGCTGAAAAAGAGCGACTCACGAACGCTTTTGAACAGGACAAGGAACGCTATCAGGCGGCTCTTCAGAAAACCATCAATTTCCACGCCTCGATGATAGAAAAAATCAGCGCATACCTAAGGGCCGATCCCTTAAACCGCGTGACCCCTGAAGACGCCCATACGGTCGTGGAAATTTTAAGAGGCAACGACACCTTGGACAGTCTAAAATAACTTAATAGGAAGTGAATCATGGAAAAGAGCTTACGCAAGATACTTTGGGTCTTTCTGGTACTCGCGATTGCCCTGGGCTTTCGTTTTGCCCTTGAGTACCTATTCAACATAATCTGGGAGTTCTTTGACCTTTCCAGCATATTCGGATTTGTGGTGCGCTCGTTCATAGTCATCATTTTCGCACTTGTCTGGCTTTCGATTACCCTAAGAAGCGACAAACCCTATCAGAGACTGCCGTGGCTTTTGCTGCTTACGTTCGAACCTGTTGCGGGCATGACGCTTTTCCTTACATTCGGCCGTAGTTTCAAGCGGTCAAGGCGTTTTAGAAAACGTCCCCTCATGAAAAAGAGCAACTACATCACCCACGAAAACAAGCAGTTCCATGCACAAAAGGATTTGAACGCGGAAAATCATAAATACGCAGACATTTTCAACACTGCTCACCAGCTTTCCTACCACAGACCCTACCAAAACAGTACAAAGACGAAAATCCTTAAAAACGGCGAAGCCTTTTTCCCTTCACTTTTTGAAGCCATCAAGGACGCGGAATCGTTCATCTTCATTCAGTTTTACATTTTCAGAACGGACGCACTTGGCAAGGAAGTCACCGAAAAGCTCATGCAAAAAGCCAAAGAAGGGGTGGATGTCAAAGTCATATTCGATGGTCTTGGGAGTGCGACCGCACGACGCAGTCATTTCAAGAAGATGCGTGAAGCAGGCATCGACCTTGTCCTCAATGACAAAATCTACTTTCCCTTGTTTAACACCCGAGTCAACTACAGAAACCACAGGAAAATCGTCGTCATCGACGGTAAAATCGGATTTACGGGCGGGATGAATCTTGCCAATGAATACGATAACCGCACCAAGCATCCATACTACTTCAGAGATACCATGATACGCCTCGAAGGCACAGCGGTAAAAAGCCTGACCTCGATATTCCTGAAAGATTACTACTACAACACCAATACGTTTTTGGATACACAGAAATACTATCCCGACTACAGAACCTCAAGCAAAGGGGTCGTGCAGATCATCCAATCAGGACCCGACAGTGAAGAGGCCCATATCCGCGATCTTTACTTGAAGATGATCTTCTCCGCCAAAAAGTCCATCAAGATCATGACGCCCTACATGGCGATGGACCAGGAAACACTGACCGCCCTCAAGGTTGCGGTCAAAAGCGGCATTGACGTATCCATCATCATCCCGGGCGTTCCCGACAAGCAGCTTGTCTACATGATCACGCAGTCCTTCGTCTCAAGCTTGCTTGATTACGGTGTGAAAATCTACAAATACCAGCGTGGATTCTGCCACTCCAAAGTCCTGATGGTGGATGATGAAATTGCATCGATTGGCACCTACAACCTCGACAACCGAAGTGCATTCCTCAGTTTCGAAGTTTCTACGCTCACGACGAATAGGACTGCCACAGACAGTCTCATCAGAGACTTTGAGAACGATCTTGACGATTCAACCCTCATAACGTGTGAAATGTGGCGCGGGCGCAATGTATTCATGCGCTTCCTTGAAAACCTTCTCGCCATCCTTTCACCCATAATCTAGGAGCTGAACATGATAAACGTTGAAAACCTTACAAAGCAATACGGCGACCTGACAGCGGTCAATGCCGTTAACTTCTCAGTCAAAAAAGGCGCGTTCTTCGCCTTGCTCGGGCCGAACGGCGCCGGAAAAAGCACCACCATTGAAATGCTTTCGACGCTCAAAGAAGCGACCCACGGTACCATTACCATTGACGGGCACGATGTAGAAAAAGAACCGGATGCCGTAAGAAAGGCTATCGGGGTCGTCTTTCAGTACACGACACTGGATGGCGACCTTACAGTCAAAGAGAATTTGAAATTGAGAGGCCGGTTTTATTACAAGAAGGAAAGCGAACTTGAAAACCGGATTGACACGCTCAAGGAACACATTGGCTTTGCGGCGTTCATCAACCAGAAATTCAAGACGCTTTCAGGAGGTCAGAAAAGACGGGTCGATGTCGCAAGGGCCCTTTTGCACAAACCGCGACTGCTTTTGCTAGATGAGCCCACGACCGGGCTTGACCCCCAGGCACGCGAAGCGCTTTGGAATCTGATTTTGAAACTGAAAGAAGAAGACGGGCTTACCATTCTTCTCACCACACACTACATGCAGGAAGTCATTGACTGTGATCACGTCATCATCCTCGATGAAGGAGACATCGTCGCAGAAGACAGCGCCGAAGCACTCAGAAACGCTCATGCCCATGACACTCTCAGAATCATGGCGAAAGATGATTCACTTTTAAAGCGATTCAAAAAAGACAACATTGCCTACACCACGGTTCAAAACACGGTCCACATTCCGCTTGAAACCCCCTTTTCCGCCCTTCCTTTGATTGAAACGTACAAACCCTTCATTCAAAGCTTCGAAGTGGTCAAAGGGGATATGGATGACGTATTTTTGAATTTGACGGGTAAAAGACTGGGGGAAAACACATGACAAGTCTTGTAAAAAGGCACCTGCTCGTATTTGTGAGAGACAAATGGAGTGTGTTCTTTTCACTGCTCTCAGTCATCATTGTGATATTGCTTTATACACTCTTTTTGATACAAATGCATGAATCAGGGCTTCCTGATGCCATGCAGGGAACCACCGAAGCGAAACATCTGACCTATACGTGGCTTTTCAGTGGTGTGCTCATGGTATCGACTGTCACCGTGCCGCTTGGGTTTTTAGGCATCATGATTCGCGACAAAACTGAAAAAATCAGCAACGATTTCTACGTGACGCCCCTCAAAAGACTCGCGATTACGCTTTCTTATCTGATCGCCGCGTTCGTGATTACAGTGATACTGGGTGTTTTCAATCTCGCAGTCGGCCAGGTGATTGTCTATTTGAATGCCAGTGAATGGCTGAGTGCGCTTGCTTTCCTAAAAGTACTCGCATTGACGGCGCTTTCCTCCGCGCTTTTTACCGCCATGCTTTATACGGCTGTGTCATTTTTGAAAACCCAGAACGCCCACGGCACCATGAGCTCGATCATCGGGACACTTGTAGGGTTTTTAGCAGGCTTATACGTCCCCATTGGTTCTTTTGGAGAATCTTTTCAGACGTTTTTGTCACTGACACCCTTCATGCAGGTATCTGCGCTTTTCAGAACCGTATACATGGAACAGGCCATTGGTGAAGTCTTCCAATCAAGCGCGAGCCAGACGGATTACGCCCTCTTTTTCGGCATTGATTTGGAGCTTTTCGGCGCAACCCTCTCGCAGGCCACCCTCACGTTCATCATTCTCGGATGGACGGTGCTTTTCATTCTTCTCGCAAGTTTTCGAGTGAAAAGCTTTAGAACCTAAACATATAAGGTATAATGAAACCAAGAAAGAATCATGAAAGGATGGTATTTATGGCCATAAACGAAGTCAACACCATATCCACTAAAAAGGGTGACAAAGGCGCTTCAAGCGACTACACCAACAAAAGCTATCCAAAAGACGACATTCTCTTTGACACGCTTGGAACCATTGATGAGCTCAGTGCGGTTTTGGGACTCACCTACCACCACACGCAGTATGAACAGATCAAGGTGATTCAGCGCACGCTTCAGGCTATCAACTCGCTTGTGGCAACCGCACCTGAGAGTGACCAGGCAAAGACCCTTCGCAAAATCAACGAGCGTGACATCACCTTCATTGAAACCGAAGAGGAGAAGCTGCTCGTGGAAAAAGAAATCGAACCTCAGTTTCACTTGCCCGGAAGCGAAACGTCCCACGCCAATGCGTACTTTGACTTTGCGAGAACCGTTGCAAGACGCGCGGAACGCACACTGGTCAAATTCATCAACAGAAAAGACCGAGACGACCTCGATCATCCAAGAGCCTACCTCAACAGACTCTCGGACTTGCTGTTCATCCTCGCAAGGAACTTCAAAGTCGAAAAATAGATTAGGCAGGTTTATTTTATGAATGACACTATCGGCATTGTGGCATGTACGAATGCATGCCTTGATTACATCGAACAGGATCATGACATCCGTATTCTTCGCTCCCGTGTTCATCTGGGCGATGAAACCTTCGTTGACTACGAGGAACTCACCGCACCTGAGTTTTACAACCGTCTCAATGAAGATGTGAGTCTTTTCCCAAAAACGTCCCAGCCACCCATCGGAGAAATGATTGAAACCTTTGAAACCCTCAGAGACGAAGGCAGGACGGACATTATCGTCGTTGCCATCTCCTCGCACATGAGCGGCATTTATTCAACCGCCATCGCCGCAGGCAATCAGGTGGAAGGGGTCAATGTCCATGTCTTCGATTCGAAAACCGTCGCCTACGCCGAAGCCGCAATGGCCATCAAGGCCAGCGAACTGGCCAGTGAAGGCAAGTCGGTTGACGCTATCTTGAAGGCACTAGAAGCCATACGCGATCACAACCACATTGTGTTTGCGGTCGATACTCTGGCCTACCTCGTCAAAAACGGACGCCTTTCAAATGCACAAGGGTTTCTGGGTAGCATGCTCAAGATCAAACCATTGCTTCACGTCTCTCGTGAGGGCAAGGTTGAAAACATCGAAAAGATCAGGACCTTCAAGAAAGCTGTAAACCGTGTCATCGAAGCGTACCTTGAAGAGACCAAGGATTTGGATGTGTTTCCCTACATTGTGCATGCGCAAAATGAAAAAACCAGAGATTACATCATTGAGAAACTAAAAGAAGCCGATCCTTCAATCGAGTCCATCCCTGACATTCCTCTCACGCCTGCTGTGGGGGCACATGGAGGCCCAGGGGCCGTAGGTCTTGGTTATATTGAAAAGAAGACCCTTTAAAGATTAGACATTTGCATAACGCAAATGTCTTTTTTCTCATCGGCCGGCTTACAAATATGATACAATGATGTATAAAAGGACGGTGAGAGCGTATGGGCGAAAAAAACGAAAACGGATCCATTTCGACATTCAGAAATGAAACGGTCAGACGGTTCAATCCGGCAACGTCAAGAAAAAAACAGCTGAGTGCTCTCGCGGTTGCGCTTCTTTATGTGCTTCATGGCGTCCTGTTCGATTCATGGCATCCCTTTTGGGTCATTTTCCTGATCCTTCCCATCCTCGCCCTTTTTCGCTACACAAGAATCAGACCACTCATGCGAGCGACGCTCATCTCGTTGTTCACTAGCATCGCGCTTTATTTCATTCTGGCCCACTACACAGGGCTTTACCACCCTACCTGGCTTGTGATGAGCCTGCCTTTATTCGTCGGTCTTCAGATGGAAAAGCACCTGATTCACCGCTGGATGCTTGAAGGTTTTTTGCTTCTTTCAATTCTTGGGTATCTCGCCATAGGCATGTGGACGGGCGATTACGCCTTGGCCCTTTTTTCGTTCTTGTTGTTTATCATTCCAGCCATCATCACAGGCCATATATACATTCACCTTCATGCCATCGATTCCCTCGTTGCGAGGATTGGGCTCATCATGTCCTTCATCGTGTTTTTCCTTTGGGGGTATTTCTTTAAACAGTATGGCATCGCCTGGGTCGCATTGCTGTTCGTTCCCACAATGTCCATTGCCTTTCATGCCAAGGGAAGGGATACGCTCGTGCCCTTTAGCGTGTACGTAAGTATTCTGCTTTTTTACATACTCGGCTATTACACAGGCGCGTGGCATATCGTATGGACGGCATTTTTACTCGGCCCCGCCGTATCACTCATGCAGAAACTATGAACAAAAGGAGCATTCCATGGATAAACATGCACACTTGAAACGCGCCAAATACCTGATCAAAAACGGACGCTATCAAAAAGACACCCTCAAGCTTACGGATTCTAACGATCGATTTCGCGATGTGGATTCGATTGACATCGTGCATCTTGATGGAGCGGACTGGATGCCTTATTTTGATACGTTGACCGGCCAACTGGTTTATGGGTACGCAGAAAAAGTCGAAGGCGAACGCATCTTTCACTTTCTGTCATTCATGGCCTTTGATTATTTCTACAATGCATCGTCGCCTTTCGTGTGGGACGATTCGGAAGACGCCGGCCCTTCAAACGACTAAAAAAAAGACAAAACCTAGGTTTTGTCTTTTTTGACGCGGCTGACGAGTCCGTTTTCAATGAGTTTGATGGCAATATCGCTTAATGTCGGGTCAAATTGGAACCCTTTTTCCTTCTCGATTTCCTTGATGATGGCCGCTTCATCCAGTGCGGGCGAGTAGGACCGCGCTTCAAACATGCTTGCGATGGCTTCTGAGAGTCCTAAGATGTAGCTTTGTTCAAGGTTTTCATCGCCTGATAGGCCATCTGGATAGCCTTGACCGTCGTAGCGTTCGTGGTGGTGTCTGACGAACTGTGCGATGCTTTTCAAGGTATCGGACTGTCTTAAGAGCATGTAGCCGCGTTCGGGATGCGACTTTATCTTTTCGTACTCCAAAACGGTCAGGTTTTTGGGTTTGTTGATGATGGTGATGTCTATACCGATTTTGCCTATGTCATGCACGATACCGGCCCAGTAAAGTTCTGAAACCTGTTCTTCGGAAAGCCCGGCTTTCCTGGCGATTTCTCGAGCGATATCCGCGACATGCTCGCTATGTATGCGGGTGTATTTGTCAAACAGGTCAATCGCTTTTAACAGTGAGACAACCATGGAGTTTTTCTGATCGGCAAGACCAATCGATTTCCTGTTGGCTTCAAAGAACGTGTTGAGCATCACATTGAGCCCTTCAAAATATTCATAAAGGGTGCCTTTGAACGAGTGGGGACTTTCTTTTTTGATATCGAAACTGAGCTCGCAGTGAATCGATTCTGTGAGCTGTATGCTCATGAATAGGCTTTCCTTGATATCGAAGGGGTTTGTATCCTGAACGATATCATAGATTTCATCACCAAGCTGATTTATGAACAGACGGTTGGTGTGGGTGAAAATTTGTGGCTTGTCGAGGTTTTTGACCCAATCGTTGCCACTCAGTGGCAGACTGTTGAAGGTATCGATGTCATAGCCGATCATGTCGACGAAATGAACCTTGTCTCCACGGATGAACGCACAGGAGCCATAATCGATTTCATCAAACATCTTGAACGCCATTCGAAATATTTTCGAGGCTTCTCGTTCCACATTGCTTTCATGCAGCCTTGATGCCTGGTTGGAGAGAGAAAACATTTCCTGCATACTGTCTACAAGCGCTTCGAGGCGAGTCTGTCTTTTTTTGTGGGAGGCTTTTTGGGTCTCGAGGTCCAGATAGACGATCTTGACGATAATCGCTATCAGGGTGAGCATCACAAGAAGAATGTTGACTTCGCTCATGTAGATGAAAATATCTGGCTCTACGAGGAATGGTGTGATAATGGCCATCATCATCAGTATCACGAGACTGAAAAGATAAAGTGTTCTGATTGGAAAATAAAGCGCGATGATGACCGCAAAAGGAATATAGAGGTATTTGTGGAAAACGAATGAAAGATAGGGAATGTAGTCGGTAAAAAGCAGAGTGGAAAATAAAATCAGGATGGCGAAAAAGAGCGCCTCTTTCCATGTGAAATCTCCAAAGAACGGATCCTTGTCAAGTTGCAGGGATATGACCAGGGGGAGTCCGAAGATGATCATCCCGTAGAAATCACCCAAAAACCATGTGATGTAACTCGACACAAAGGATTTATAGCTGAGCATGCTCTGAATCATGAATGTCAGGTTTCCAAGCAGCGCAGCTGTTGCTGTGAGGATTATGGTAACCAATATCATGAGCCCGATGTTTCTGAAATCGAGATTCAACATGATATTGAATTTTCTGGTCAGATAAGCGCCCAGGGCAGCTGCGAGGAACCCACTTGTCGCGAGCATGAACGACGTGACAAGCGTACTGAGATTCATCAGTTCTCCAAGCGAAATATGACTGATGACATAGCCTGCAAAGATACTTAGGAAAACGACGGGCGCAATATCCTTGCCCTTGATGAAAAGAAAGGCATAGGCAAATCCAATCGTGGGCCATATGATACTAGAAGTGAATACGCCCATGGTAAAACTGTATGCGATAGGAACTGACGCTATGAGCAGCACAGCCGCAAACAGAGTGTGCTTTAAAGGAATCGCTTTTGGATTGACCATGCGTGTGCCTCCCGGATGCAATATAGTTGTATTTTATCATTTTTAATAAGAAAATAGAAATGTATTACGTAAGGCTTTCAATTTATTTGAAGTATGCTATAATTGGTAAGATATTTATTAAAAAGGAGTAATATGTATGGAACCCGAAGTATTATATGAATGGATTGGTTATGCCGCATCATTTCTAGTCCTTGTCTCACTTATCATGCGTTCAATCAAGAAGCTGCGTCTCATCAACCTGCTAGGAAGCACCCTGTTTGTGATTTACGGGTACTTGATCGGAGCCTACCCGGTTACGGTCATGAACCTTGGAATC
Organism: Bacillota bacterium; assembly: GCA_051745505.1. Lineage (GTDB taxonomy): Bacteria > Bacillota_I > Bacilli_A > Izemoplasmatales > Izemoplasmataceae > M55B118. The sequence continues at coordinate 263 of JBNJEC010000027.1, read as the reverse complement.
GTCCTTGTCAACATCTACTATCTAAGACAAATCTTCACCAAGGAAGATTACTTCAAGACCCTTTTCGTACACAAAGATGACGACTATACGCATACATTCCTCAAGTTCTATCAGGACAACATCACCAACTTCATGAGCGTCAAAAGCGATCTGCTTGAAGAAAGCGAATTCCGGTTTCTGATTCTCAGAAACATGGATCCTGCCGGACTCTTCGTGGCCAAAGCCTACGACGAGGAAACGCTTGAAGTAACCCTCGATTACGC
>JBNJEC010000026.1:0-15425 GCA_051745505.1 Bacillota bacterium | reverse complement strand
GGCTTCGAAGGCTTCAATCCAAGCATCCGAAGAGAAATTGAACTGTTCGCCGTCCCATGTGTTGTATCCGACGTCTTCAAAGTCCTGAGTCGGCCAGATGGCCGCAAAGTCCAAATCGCCATACCATGGGTCGATTCCATAGACAATATCGTTCTTGCCTGCTTGTCGAATGTCTTTGGCAATCTGAACGAATTCGTCATACGTCCAGTCCTTGTCAGGAAGCGGGATATTGTATTCATCGAAAATATTGATATTGAGCATGATACCTTTGATGAACTGGAATGATGGCACAGCATAGCGTCCATCTCCATAAACGGCAGTATCCTTGATATTTGGATAGATGGCTTCCGTATCTGGATCCGCATCCCAGTATTCCGAAACATCAAGCAACATTCCGTTTGAATAGCCAGTTGGCACATTGTCAATGGCGAATACGTCTGGCAAAACACCAGCGGCCTGAGCGTTCAGAAGGTTTGCAGTGAACTCTCCGCCGGTCCCGGTGATGTCTTGACGGAGTTCCACTTCAATGTTTGGATTTTCTTCTTCAAATGAATCTATGAGTGCCTGATTCATTTCTGAATCGCCCCAGTCTGCATAACTGAGTACGATGTTGGAATCGTCGTTGTTTGAATCATCGTTTCCGTTTCCGTTGTCGCTATCGTCACTGCACCCTACGAGAGTGAGTGAGAGTGAAAAAGCTACTATGAGCAGCATGATTTTTTTCATTTCAACTATCCTTTCCGTTAGGAAATTTTTTGAATTCAAGCAAGTGAGGGGGCGGGTACGCCCCCACAAAACCGATTATACAACCGCTTCCAATGCTAAGCAATGAGAAATGTCATTTGACTAACTGCTTTTAAATAGGATTTAGGAGAAACCATTTTTTTATAGCATTGGCTTGCCTTTGTCATGCCGTTTGGTGAGAACGACACAACGGGTTTGTCAAAATAGAAAATCTCTATTTAGTCTATTTTATCCAGGGTTCCTGGAATATCTTTAGTTGGTGAAGTCGCCGTTGACGATGATGCCGGCATCCACGTATTCTGTACCATCGTGTTTTTCGATGATGATGTTGTCAAGTGTGAATGTTTGAGAGACAGGTTCACCGATAAAGAGTGATCCGACAATCAACTTGAACTGTGCAGGTGTAGTGTAATCGATTGAGTCATCATCAAATGTGAATTCATAGGTGAATGTCTGCATGGAATCAGTAATGGTAATACCGTTTTGTTCTCCATAGGCTGTGAAGCTATCATCAGGGTTGGTGTACCCAATGCCAAGATCGATATCGCCACCGGTATTGGCCATGGCGTCGAAACTTACGCGGTAGGTTTCATCCGCTTCGAATTCCAAAGCACCGGAGTTGTCCGGACCGGTACCGAGTGAGAATCCATCCTGAATGATCTGCACGTGCCAAGCTTCATAGGTGTTGTTGCTGTTTAATGAAAGTTCGTACTGCTCGTCGACTACCACAGGATTTGCTTCTGAACCTTCCCAATTGTTTGTGAAGGCTCTCCAGCCATAATCCGCTGTTTTGGTAATGTCGGTTTCAGGTGTGAAGGTTCCGTTTTCAATGAGATCGGTTTCGACATAGTCTTCACCATCGAGTTTCTCGATTTTCACATTGTCAAGCACGAATGCCTGAGACAGTGATTCTCCCACAAACAGGGATCCTACAATAAGTTTGATCTGTGCAGGGTTGCTGTAGTCTATTGCGTCATCATTCAATGTGAATTCATAGACGAATGTCTGCATGCTGTCTGTGACGGTGACTGCGGATTCTGTTGCATAGGAAATGAAATCTCCATCGTCATTCGTATAACCGATTTCTAAATCGATATCGCCACCGATATTCGCCATGGCATCGAAACTGACTTGGTAAGATTCGCCTGTTTCAAAATCAATGGATCCCGCATTGTCAGGGCCAGTACCAAGTGCAAAAGCATCCTGGATGACTTGTACGTGCCAAGCTTCATAAGTGCTGTTGGCATCGAGGGATACATTGTATTCGCCGTCGATGACTTCAACATTGGCTGCGGAGCCTTCCCAGTCGTTTGTGAAGGTTCTCCAGCCGTAATCCGCTGTCATGGCTTCAAAGATGCCGTTTTCAACAAGATCGGTCTCTACATAGTCAGTGCCGTCCTGTTTTTCAATAATCACGTTGTCGAAAGTGACTGCCTGAGATAGTGATTCACCGTTGAAGAGTGCGCCAACAATGAATTTCAACTGTGCCGGCGTTGAGTAATCGATGGTGTCGTCATCCAAAGTGAATTCATAGGTGAACGTCTGCATGCTGTCTGTCAGAGTGATTGCGGACTCTGTAGCGTACGCATTGAAACTTCCATCAGAATTGTTGTGTCCGATTTCCATCACGATGTCGCCACCCGTGTTCGCCATAGCGTCGAAACTGATTTTGTATGTTTCGCCTGTTTCGAAGTTTATGGAGCCTTCGTTGTCTTCACCAAGACCCATTGCATACGCATCCTGGATCAGTTGTACATGCCAGTCTTCATAAACGTTGTTGCTATCAAGCATCACTTGATATTGTCCATCGACAACACTTGAGCCTGATGCTGAACCTTCCCAGTCATTCGTAAAGGTTCTCCAGCCGTAATCCGCAGCTTTATAAGTTGGTTCTTCCGCTGTGAACGACCCGTTTTCAATCAAGTCCGTTTCGACGAAAGTATCGGAATCGTCTTGTTTTTCGAGTTTGACATTGTCGATTGTGAACGTTTGTTCTGTTTCTGATCCGGCAAACAAGTCACCCAGCACGATTTTAAGTTGAGCCGGAGTTGAGTAATCCATATCCGTATCATCAAGCGTGAACTCGTATGTAATGGTTTCCATGGTGTCAGTAATCGCGATGTCGGCTTCTGAATCATAAGCCGTGAATGAGTAGTCACTCAGATTGGTGTATCCGAAATCAACGGTGATGTTGCCAGCTACACTGGCTTTTGCATCAAATGTCATTTTGTAAGTGGCGCCTGCTTCGAAGTTCATGGAACCTTCGTTGTCTTCACCTGTTTCCAGTGCGTAGGCATCCTGAATCATCTGTACATGCCACCCTGCAAGGGTTTCTTCACTACCGGTCGTATCAGTCACAGAAAGGACGTATTCGCCATCTACAACTTCGCCTTCCGTAGTGGCTTTACCATCTTCTGTAAACAGTCTCCAGCCATAGTCCGCAGATTTCAATCCTGTATCCACGCTTTCTTCTTTGACTGTGATGGTGCGTTCATGGGTTTCTTCGTTGCCGGCTGCGTCGCTTACGGTGTAGGTAAGCGCATAGTCACCTGGCGTATCGGTGTCGACATTCCCTGATACATTGGATTCATCCAGGGTGATCTCGCCATCGACATTGTCTTCTGCAGTGACGCCTTCAAGGGGATCGAAATCATCGCCAACCGTAATCGCCTTGTCGTCTGCGCCGAGGATAACCGGTGCGGCAGTATCTTCATAGTCGTCAATCGGATTGATTTCTACATTGTCAAGATAGACTTTTGTGAATAGGTTGTCGGTGCCGGTTGTTTCATGCTCAATGGTTCCCATTTCGAAAATCAAGGCCCCATTGTCATTGGTTTCCTTACCCATCATGAATTCAAAGGTATAGGTTTCCATGGTGTCGCTCAAGTCGAAAATCGTTGTGATGCCTTCTTTGAAATTGTCAAAGTAAGGGGAGTCATCAAGGATTTCTCCGACTTGTACATGCACGGCTCTTGGATCTGCGGCGCGCGCATCGAAAGATACTTCATACGCCTGATCCTGTTCGAATTCGATGCCGATGTTTTCAAGACGGGGTTCCCACATTGCGCTGGTAACACTCTCGATGTCAATCTCGAGTTCACCGTCTACAACTGTGAAAGAGGCATTGCCGCCTTCAAGGCCTGTAGTGGTATCCCATAGGGCCCAACCCATTGAGAAATCACCGTTTTTGACCATTTCATCGCCAATGTTGTCTGGATCGACTTCCACGGTCACATAGCGTGCGGATTCTGAAGAGAGGCCTTCAGAGTCCTCGATTTTGTATCGGATGTATTCGGTGCCTGCGGATGACGTATCCACAGAACCGACCACTTCGACATCGTCTGTGATATCGTTGCCTTCATGGTCAGTGGCTGTGACCCCATCCATCGGGTCAAAGTCTTCGTTAAGATAGATGGTGACATCATCCGTACCTTCGATGACCGGTGCGGTGCGATCTTCGTCCTCACCCCCATTGTTGTCATCCGTGTTGCATGCTGCAAGGGTAAAACTAAGCGTTAATGCGAGTAATAAAAGTAAAACCTTTTTCATAAAACTTTCCTCCTCAATTTTTGTTCATATATATTTTTATAGATTTGAACAGCCCGTTTCTTACCGCTTCCGCAGTGTTGCCAGAAATGGTATCACCATTTATTGTTTCCGTCCCTTTTTCGCCTGTGAGTTCGATTTTGTGGATGTCACACCGCTCGTAGGTGGATTCCATGGATTCATTGACGTAAGTGATGTCTATGTCTTTCAGGAATCTGAAGGTGAGGGTTTTGTCGCTTTTGAAAAATTTACTGTGAATCTTCGGAGTGAACTTGAGTGCAAGTTCGCCGTTTGTTTCCTTGAATGGATGTTCGCCCGCCATCATGAGATGCCACATGTTGACGACTTCCACAGTCGAACCGCTTAGTCGTGCGAAGAAGCCTTGTCCGTGGATGGACGGATCCGGGTTGTTGGTCGGAGCTATGAAACTTGAATTCTCAAGGGTGCTTCTGCCATACACTTGTGGATCCATGAAACAGACGAGGTTCGTGTTGATCGCCTCAAAGTATTCTTCGTAAAGCCCCGCTCTAAGCAGCCCGAGCAGATACTTGTACGTCATGTGCATGAAGTTGCTCTCGCGTTCGAGCCAACCTTTGGTAAAGGCTCGAATGCGGCCGATTTCGTGTGTTTCAAGGTCCAAATCGCCACTGGTCTTATACATTTCAAGCGCTTTGTCATAGATGTCTGACTGCTTGATTTTCTTATACATCAGTTTGAGCTGTTTGGTGTCAAAGCCCGTTTTGAGAAGCCTTGCGGGCGCTTCTAGGAAGGCTGGAAGGTTTCTTCTTTTGAACGTCTTCGGCAAAGCGAGGGGAAGGCCGTAGTGACCAATCACCGGTTCACCGTTTTTCTTCAAGGCTTCATAGTCCGTGACTTCATAGGTGATGAATGTCGGAATGATGCCGTCGTTTTCTTCATAGAGCGTTTCGATGCCTTCTTTGATGAGCGTTTCAAGGCTTTCCAGATATGTTTTGATAACGCTCATATCAAGGCTTTCCATCTCACCTGAAAGACCGAAACGAATGCTTTCGCGGTACTTTTCGCGAGCATTCACTCTCGCAGTGTATGTGTCAGCTACGCCAAGGGCGGTGAAAAGCTTGACCATTTCAATTGGTAGAGTAATGGCTTTAGCCTTGTCATAACGTTTTAAAAATTCAACGATTCTGAGTGTCTCTATCAATTCACCAACGCCTGAACCAAACAGGCCTGGGACGCCGTTCATCGCGTCGTTCCACCCGGGCTTGTTGGCTTCCATTTCGATGCCGAGGCCTTCAGGGTCAATCAGCGAATGCTTGTTCATCACAAGGCTTAGCAGTTTGACATAGAGGGTGGAAGTGTATTCCTGACCCTCGATTTTGGTGAAATTCGGTTGGTTAGGATCAAGTGAGAGGCGTTCCATTTTCTCTTCATCGAAATGTCTAAGGCTTCCGTACTGTCTTATTTTGTTGTCTTTGGTGATGACGGTTTTTTCACTCTGTGGTCTTACGCTTACAGGGGACTCAAAGTATAGAAAGCTTTCATCTTCGAACATGAGGTTTTCCATGCGCTCAGGATAGACGCTTTCGAATGTTTCTACGAGGTCAAGGACGTAAGTGAAGTGATCACTCCAAAAGCCTTCTCCGAAGGCGGCGTTGATTTTCGGTGTCGCCTTGGTGATGAGGTCGTCGAGATAGGCCGCTTCACTGGTCTTGACAGAAACATTGTTGTTTTCAACGAAATTGACAAGTTGACCCGGGGTGAAAGGTTTTGAGAGTTTTTCTTCAAGCGCTCTTTCATGGGCGTCAAAGTGTTTTTCAATAAGGGTTTTTGCGACTTCACTGTCTTCAAGGACGTAAACCGTGCCGTTTACAGACAGAGGGTTGTAGCCATCAAGCTGAATGAGGCTCGCAAAGTGCTGGATGTTGAAGCGTTCCACATTGCGGTTTATGAGACTGTCCATGCGTCTGTTCTGAGCGACGTCTCTGAAGTTTCCGGCGCCCTGCGAGTAGTATTCCGGGGCGAGTGAGAAATAGTTGTAGTCGCGTTCCAAGTCACCGTGGCGTCTTGAATAAAGATGGTAAATGCCATCTCCGATTTCAATCGGATAGCCTCCACGAAGGAAATTATCGAGATAATTCTGCTTGATGTATTCGTTGAAAGGGCCGATGGCCGTATCTGTTTTCACATCGTCAAGAAGTGTATCGACTTCCTTGGACGCTTCTTTTTTCTTGCTTTCAAAATACTTTGCATCGAATGCGGACATCATGGATTTCAAAAGATCGTAAGAAGCCGTGTGCCCACTGAGTGCGTTAATGGTGATGGTGTCATTTTTCTTTAGTGTTTTCTTGATGGGGATGAACCCGCACGCCACTTTGTTGGCGGTGACCTGCTCTTCACTTGTCAAAGTCTCGATGGTGCTATTTAGGAAATTCACAGGGGCGTTCTTGCTTGTGTCGTAGCCGAAGACGAGTTTCTGATCGACAATCGGCGTGGTGAGTGTGCCATCGACATAGCCGATATAGAAGTTTCCGTCGTTTTTCTCGCTGACTTCGCTTGAATCATTCGTGGAAGCACGGAGTTTGTAGTACGCGGTCTGTTCATCCAGATGTTCGACGTCCATCCAGCTTCGCAGGAGGTTGGACGTGGCTTTGAAGCCTCCGTTGTCAATGCCTGCTGGAAGAATTTCAGCGATGCCATCAAGCACTTCAAGCTCGAGGGCTTCATCTGAGATGTTTTCAATGGTCACGTTTCTGACCAAGCCCGCGATCGGTTCGTTTGGTAGGCCGTAGTAAGTGATGGTTGTTTTAAGACCGAGATCTTCATTGGTCTCTTCAATGGTGAAAGACGCTTTGTCAACACGCATCGAATGCGCGTGGGGGCTTTCAATGCGAAACGCCTCATAGGGCGTGCCGTTCACTTTGAAGAATGTTCTGAATCCGATTTGCGATACACTTTCATACGCCTTGTTGGCCGGGGTGAATTCCATGATCACGCCGCTTTTGTCCTGAAGGCCGTAGCCGGAGAGACCCTGTCCGCGATTCACATAGAAACTCCAAAGCGGAATCCCTTTCTTGCCGGCGACACCGGGAAGGAAGTTCGCGAATGTTTTTTGTCTGTTGTAATTTTCAATGACGAACGTCGGCCCGTCGAAGTAATATGGCTTCATATTTACACCTCGAAATTTATGGTTGAAATGCTGCGTTTTTTGATGGTTGTCTTGTATGTGTGCTGGTCGTGTGAAAGATCCACTTGGTAGTCCTTCTCACTTTCATTTTGAATGACGATGACCGTTGTTCCGTCGGGATTCGCGAACGCGACATGTGTAAGGTCTGAATCACTCTTCGATTCAATCCGTTTCGCACCAGGCATCACGTGTTTGGAGAAATGCGCGATGGCAAAGTAGGAGACGTTGTAGTTCAGGGTCTTGTCATTCGTATCCGCTATGATCGGCGCGTCGCAATAGTTGCCGACGTGGTTCGGGCCTCCGATTTCATTGAGGGTGAGGTTCCAATCGAGATACCCTTCACAGTAATTGGCGATATCCCCAATCATGTTTCTCGCGTAGCGTTCACCGTTTTCAAATACGTTGAGCTGAACGCCGCCTTCGATGCAGCCTTCAGTGAAGAGGATATGTTTGTCAGGGTGAAGGTCATGTACGATTTTGAGATTTTCAAAGGCTTCGCTTACGTACCAGTGAATGCCTGTGCCCCATACGTATTTGCGGGCTTCTTCGTCTTTCAAAATGGTGTTGGCTCTGTCTACCAGGATGTCGCGGTTGTGATCCCATACGATGATGTTGACATTGTCGTGACCGGTCTTCTTTAAGGTAGGTCCGAGATGGTTTTTGACAAAATCGCGTTCTTCTTCCGCGGTGTATTCACATGAATCCCAGGTTTGTTTCGCAGCCGGTTCGTTTTGAATGGTGACCGCAAAAATGTTCAGATCTTCCTGTTGGTAGGCTTCGATGAACTTGGCGTAATAATTCGCCCAGAGATCGTAGTATTTCGGAAGAAGTTTCCCACCGTGATTCATGATGCCAGTATCTTTCATCCATCCGGGTGGGCTCCAAGGAGAGGCGAGGAGTTCAATCTTTTCGCCGCGAATTTTCTCAGCGTCCTTGATCATCGGGATGACCCAGCGCTTTTCTCTTGAAATGTCAAAGGTTTCAAGGGTTTCATCATTCTCTTCAACATACGTGTAATTCTCAAGGGAGAAATCACAGCTGTTCATGTGAACACGCCCAATGCTATAGTTAAGGCCTGATTCTTTATCGAAATAGGCTCTTAGTACTTCTTCTCTTTTTTCAGAAGGCATTTGTGAGAGCGTATAGGCCGCTGCCTCGGTAAAGGCTCCGCCAAATCCAAGCATGGTCTGAAAGGGCTTTTCCTTGTTCAGGCCAATCTTGATGGTTGTCTCTTCTGTCGTTCGGTCGACTTCTTCGTGTCTCTTTCCCTCATATAATGAGGTTTCATAGTGTTTAATCATAATATCCTCCAATTTTCGAAAACGTTTGCGATTTTAGAATATCATAAATGTATGCGTTTTACTATAACGTTTTCGTTTTTTTTAATAAATTAATTTTTTTATAATTAAAGACGTATTGCATCTATAAAAAAAGAGGGCCTGTTTTAAGCCCTCTATATCGATTTTTGTTTAGGTGTAGTGTTTGAACCACTCGGTCATTTCCTTTAAGCGTTTGACTCTGGCTTGTGGTTTTCCGCTTCTTGAGAGTTCATGGGTCTCTTCTTTGATCCATACGAGCCGTGAATGCACGTTTTGGGTTTTGACGACCGCATAGAGTTGTTGCGCCTGTTCCATGGGGCAGCGGTAATCCTTGTCTGAATGGATGAAGAGTAGCGGAGTCTTGATGTTTCTTGCGTATTTGATTGGGGATTGTTCGTAGAGTTTTTCCATGTCGTCGATCGGATGGCCGTCGGTCTGGTCACTCGCGAAATAATAGCCGATGTCGGACGTTCCGTAGAAGGAAATCCAGTTGGAGATGGAACGCTGCGTCGCGGCCGCTTTGAAACGGTCTGTATGTCCGACAATCCAGTTGGTCATGAAGCCACCGTATGACCCACCCGTTACGAAGAGCCTGTCTGCATCGATGCCCGAATAGTTTTCAAGGACTTCGTCGGTGAAATCCATAAGGTCTTCATAGTCGATGGTACCGTACTTGCCTCTGATGTCTGCGAAGGCGTTGCCTTTGCCATCTGAACCTCTTGGATTGGCGAAGAATACGGCATAGCCTTCATTCACCCAGTACTGCATTTCGTGGTAGTAAATCTGACCGTAGACGGTTTTCGGTCCTCCGTGGATATCCATGATAGCGGGGACCTTGGAGCCTGGTGTGTAGTCTTTGGGAAGGAGGACGAACCCTTTGATTTCGACCCCTTCTTTTTCGATGGTGACGACTTCCGGTTTACTGATATAGTGGTCTTTGAACATCTCTGTGTTGAATGTCGTGAGTCTGAGTTTCTGCACGGTTTTCAGGTTCAGGCTATAGAGTTCCTGCAGGTCCTGGCCTTCCATGCCGATCATGACGATGTCGTCTTTCATGTTCATGACGCCGTCAATCGCGCCATCCATTTCATACACGCTACCAAGCTTGCCGTCTTCACTCAACTTGTAAAGTTCGTTATGGTCGTCAATCGTGGTGACAAAATAAAAAGCATTGTCTTTGATGAATGATGACGGTGACGGTAAAAATCTGGCGTCCGTGCCGACCGTGTTCCCCATGGCCTGTCCATGCTTTGCAAGCACTTCAAGGGTATTGTCTTTCAAGGTGTAAAAGTCAGGGTTTTCATTGAGGCCGTATTTCTGCATGTCCTTGGCCGCGAGGACAAGTGTGTTGTCAAACTCGATGATCTTGGAGATGCTGTAGTCGAGTTTGTCATAAAGCACGGTATGTTCAAGGGTTTCAAGGTCGACTTTGAAGACGCGTGAAGTGAAACCCATGACGTCTTCTCTTGGATTGCCAGTATAAAAAAGCGTCTTCTTGTCTTTTGAAAGCGTCGTGGACCCTACTGTGAAGTTTTTGGAGAAAAGGGGTGTGATGTCTCCTGATTCAACCTTGTAGATGAACCGCTGAGAGGCTTCGCCAGTCTTGAAGCCACGTCCGTTGAAATAATAAGGCAGTTCGTCAATGGTTTCAAAGGCGTTTTCCTTCTTTTGTTTTTTCAGGTAATCTTCGCGTTGTTTCTTGGTGCCCTCATAAAGGATGTGGGCGTCTTCTGTGAGATTTGCGGACAAAAGCAGGGTGTCATCATCGATTACTTCTTCGATTGAAGCAGGAAACGGTAGCGTAAAGGCTTTTTCAAGTGTGCGTTCAAGCAGGTGGAATCGGTAATAGCTTTGACGTTGCTTTTCCTTGAGCTCCGTGCGTTCTTTCTTGTTTTTCTGCATGTTGATGATGAGTTCAAAATCGCTTAAGAATTTGAAGTCGTTGTTTTTGCCGATTTTCTTGAGGCGTGATACTTTCCTGTTTTCATAAAGATAAAGGGTTTGTTCATAGGCGTTTTCTTCGTGGTTTGCAACAGATGTCACAAAAGCCGCACTTTGCCTGTTTGGTGATACGTCAAGTTTACCGAGATAATTGAACTCGAGAAACTTTTCAAGGGTCATGTCTGCCAAGGGTCTCATCTCCTAAATTGTGGTTTATACTAGTATCTTATCAAATACGTTAGGGAAACCCTAACTATTTTGCGCACTTTTTTCAAGCCAGGCATGGAAATCGGGAATCGCAGTGCTGTCTATATCTTTCAAAGTGAAGGTGTTGTGTGACGGTGTGCTCATGACGGTGATTGAAAAACTCATCAGGTCTTTTCTTTTTTGCAATATGTTTTGTGACAAGGTGATGTCTTGAGTGGTGCGTCTTTTTGTAAGTACCGTTCTTTTGGCGATGAAACGCGACCGCTGCACGATCATGTTTTCGCTTATGTCATACCCACCGTTTTTGTATCTGAGGACCCCAAGGTAAATGCTCACTGGAAGTGTGAGCAATATGAGCAGACCCGGGAGAAAGAAGAAAAATGCCGGCGCAATGATCACGTAAGGAAGGATTGAACGGATGATGTAACGTCTGAGCGACGCGCGTGGAAGCGGTGTGAATTCCGGTGTGATGGCGTATTCGGGGATGAGTTTTGTGAGATGGTCTTTCAACGCATCCTTTTTGCAAAGTGGGAGCAGTGTCACTTTGAAATCCTGTTCGTAAGATCCGCCTCCGGCCACTTCGCATTCGACGCTTGCAAGGGAAAAGGGTTCTCTGAGCAACCCTTCTGTGATGTTGATGGCCTGTATTCTGTGTTTTTTGAGTCTGAAGGTTCTTTTGACAATCAACCCTCTGGTGATGGTCAGTTCGTCATCGTTGATTTCAACTTTGAATAGTGCGAACCTGAGAACATAGCGAATGATGGAAATAATCCATGAGATAATCAGCACAACGACCAAAAGCACAAGAATCGCGACAATCCCCTGAGTAATCAGAGATCCAAAATAGGAATCGACTTGGTTTCGCGGGATGAAATCGATGATTTCAGACGAAAAGGCGATCACGAAAAAGAACACAACCCCGACGCGTCCTGAGGTAAGCGCCGCTAAAAAGAGATTCTTGAGTCCTATTTCTATGAACGGCGGTTCTGTCTCTTCTTCTGTTTGAATCGAGACCTTTTCGCCTCTTAAATATTCCTTGATGGACTCCGCTTCTTCCTTGTTCAGAGCCTCCAATGTGAATTCCGCGTCTTTTTTTGATCCGGCGGTTTCCACTTTGAGACTGACGAGGCCTGCAATTCTCAGTAAAATGCCTGCCTCGAGACTTGTGGTCTGCACTCTTTCAGGTTTGATGTATCTTCGTTTTTTGATGAAGACCCCTGATTTTACGACCAAGGCGTCTTCACGCAGCCTGTAGGTGTAAAAAATCCACTTGAAGACACTGTAAAGCACGCTTAAAAACACAACCCCAAGCGTGATGCCCAAGAAGATGCGATTTTCCGTACTTCCACTTCCCCCTTGGCTTTGAAAGATGAATATGAGCACAAAGGGTACGATCAGTGACTTGAGCTGGGCCATGAGGGACATGAGAATCATGAAAGGATGCTGGCGCTTGTAATCAGACATCGTCATCACTCAAAGCCGCCAGTGAGGAAATTTTCTTTCTGAGCATCCTTGCGGTCTCAAAATCAAGTGCGGGGATCTTGTGTTCGGTGCCCGCAGTTGCGATATTGAGCGTAGCGAGTTTGAATTGTCTCATGATAGGACCGTGTTCGGTATCGACATGCTGGATTCTTGCCATTGGAATGAGGGTTCTTTTAACCACGATGATTCCATGCTGTATGTCTATTTCATTGTCTTTGATTTCATAGCCCCAGTAAATCATGCGCAGTTTGGGAATGATCAGTATCTGAATCACACCTAGAAAAAGCGCAATGCCTAAAAGCGTAAACCCTATTTGCAAAGGCAAGGAAACAAAGATGCGCGTGATGAAAAAAGCAGCGACCAAGACAGAATAGATTAGAAAATAAACGGCGCCCTTGATGCGCCATGCCCAGATGGCTTTCGGATGAAGTCTTTCTTTTGGTGGGGTAAGTGTCATAATATGCCTCCTGTATGGTTGATTTTGTAAGTAGACCGTTATATACATTATATCATGCTCCCCCCGGCTAAGTGAACATTACTTGTCATTTGCACAATTGGCCATAGGTTGTATAATGAAACCATAAAGGGAGGCAAAATTATGAAAATACTCATGATCGGTGGCACGGGTCGCATATCCAAAGCCGTAAGCGACGAAATCGTCACCAGAGGCCACGAACTATACGTACTAAACAGAGGCAACCACAACGAAGTCTTGAGAGACTCCGTCAAGACGTTCACCTGCGACATCTTTGATGAAGAAGCGGTGAAAAGCAAACTCAAAGGGCACACCTTCGACGCAGTCGTCGAATGGTTCGCCTTTGTCCCTGAACACATCGAAAGAGACATCCGCCTTTTCAAAGGCATCACCAAGCAGTACGTCTTCATCAGTACTGCGTCTGCCTATCAAAAGCCGCTTCCAAAGCTTCCAATCACTGAAGACATCCCCCTTGACAATCCGTTTTGGGAGTACAGCAAGAACAAACAGCGTTGTGAAGAAACTCTTCTTGAAGCAAAGAGTGATGACTTCAACGTCACAATTGTAAGACCGACTCACACCTACGATGACACATCGCTCGTCTTTCAGCTGAAACCAAGAGAGCATCCGTTCACGCTCATCAAGCGCATGCTTGAAAGAGAGCCCATCGTAGTCCCAGACGACGGATCGTCGAAGTGGACGCTTACCTACAACGAAGACTTCGCTCCGGGATTCACAGACCTGCTTGGCAACGAGAAAGCCTACAACGACACCTTCCATCTCACAAGCGACAAGGTCTATACATGGAATGATATCGTGAAGAGTTTTTACGATGCACTCGATATTGAGCCGAATATCTTACACATTCCAACCGACTTCATATTGAAATACTTTCCGGACTATGAAGGCGAACTCCTTGGAGACAAGAACAACGACGCCATATTCGACAACTCGAAAATCAAGGCGGTCGCGCCCAACTACAAAAGTGAAACGGAGTATCCGGATGTCGCAAAACGCGTCATTGCGCACTACATGGAGACCCCGGCACTTCAGACCATCGATGAAACATTCATGCAGACGTATGACACGATGATTCGTGATTTCAAACAATCGAAGTAACCTAAAAGACCGAGTCCTAATAATAGGGCTCGGTCTTCTCTTATTTGAATACGCGTCTGATGAGTTTGAACTGTTTTTTTCCATAAGGTGGATAGACGATTGGCGGATCGAAAAGCGTGCCTTTTTTGATGATGGACTTGGTGTGTGAGAACGTATCGAAGGAGTACTTGCCGTGGTAATGGCCAATTCCGCTTTCGCCCACGCCTCCGAAGGGAAGATAAGGATTCGCAACCTGAGTGATGGTATCGTTTATCGCAACACTTCCAGAAGAGAGATCCTTTAAAAACCAGTTCTGGACGTTCTTGTTTTCACTGAATATGTACATCGAAAGTGGCTTTTCAAAGGCTTTGAGTGTATTGATTGCCTCTTCGTGTTTTTTATAGGAAATAATTGGAAGCACAGGACCGAATATTTCTTCTTGCATCACCTTGTCTTCAAACGTGACTTCATCCATGATGACAGGCGTGATCTTCTTGGTGGCATCGTCCGTTTCATAGTCATTGATGACTTTTTTGTCATCAATCAGGCCCTTGATTCTTTCATAGTGATTTTGATTCACGATTGTGCCCAGGGTTTCGCCATTCTTAGGGTACATGGTTTCGACCGCTTTTCTAAGCTCTTTGATGAAGCCTTCCTTGGAGCCTTCATCCACGTAGACATAATCGGGGGCGATGCAGGTCTGTCCGGCATTGATGAATTTTCCATAAACAATGCGTTTGGCAGCGATTTCGAGATTCGCGGTCTTTGTGACGATGGCAGGACTCTTTCCTCCGAGTTCGAGGGTGACAGGCACGAGGTTTTTGGCCGCGGCCTGATAAACTTTCTTGCCAGTGGCGATACTGCCTGTAAAGAAGATATGATCAAAGGGGAGGCTTGTGAGTTTCTTGGCGACGTCCGCATTTCCCGTGAACACCTTCACATGCCGCTCGTCAAAGTACTTGTCAACCAATGTCTTGAGCAGGGTTTCCGTATTCGGTGTGAGTTCGCTTGGTTTGAGCATGACCGTGTTTCCAGCGGCGATGGCCCCAATAAGCGGTTCAATCAACAGATGAAAAGGATAGTTGAATGGTGAGAGAACAAGCACGCTGCCGAGTGGTTCCTTCAGCAAGTAACTTTTGGTGAAGAGATGAAAGATGGGCGTTTTCACTTTCTTTTTCTTCATCCATTTTTTAAGATGCTTGAGCGTGTGTCTGATGGAATAGAGTGTAAAGCCGATTTCAGTCGCATAGGATTCGAACGCCGACTTGGAAAGATCTTTCTTTAGAGCCTCCATGATGGCGTCTTCATTCTCTTCAATGAGTTTTTTAAGGGTATTCAGTGCTTCTTTTCTCGACTCGTAGGACTTCGTGTGCCCTTCTTTGAAGTACGTGTTTTGCTTGTTGAGATGATTTTCCATCGTTTCACTCCTTTTTTTATGCAAAAGGACGGT
>JBNJEC010000025.1:0-15754 GCA_051745505.1 Bacillota bacterium | reverse complement strand
GCATAACAAGCGAATAATCCTAAACAAATCTTAAAAACCTGCAAACACCTGAAAAGATTCCCTTTTTAGGTGTTTTTAATTTAGGAGGCTTCGCATGAGGAAACAGTATCGCATCAAGGATTCTTCCGAGATCAAAACTGTATTGAATGCCCGCAGGAAAAAAGCTGACGGGTTTTTTTCCTTATACGTAAAGCCAAACGGCCTTTCACATTTCCGTTTTGCTTTAAGTGTAGGTAAGAAGTACGGCAATGCAGTCGCTCGCAACAGAATCAAAAGGCAGGTTCGCATGGTTGTCGCCAACCATGCAGATAGAAGTCTGGGTATGGATATATTCATCATTATCCGGCCCAGTGCTTCAAAATTGTCGTTTCAATCAATTGAAAAGAAATTAACAAAATTATTTAAAGCTCAAAAAATATCAAGAGGTGAAAATTCATGAACAAAAGTACCAGGAAGATTTTATTGCTTGTCGTCGTTCTTATGTTCATCGTGACCCTGGCCGGTTGTGATGTCGAACACTATGAACAATCGATTGATGCAGAGGGCGGATTCGCCTGGATGCAATGGATCGTCACTAAAATTGCAGAACTTACCGTAGGCATCTCACGTTTTGCCGGCGGAAACTACATCGTTGGACTGTTCACAGTGACACTCTTAATCCGTATTGTCGGATGGCCAATCTATTCCAAAAGCAACGCCATGAGTTCAAACATGCAGATTGCACAACCTGAACTCGAACGTCTTCAGGAGAAATACCGCGATAAAAAAGATGAAGCGTCTCAACGTCAAATGCAACAGGAAATGATGCAGATTTACAAGAAATACAACATCAACCCACTCGGGTGCCTGCTTCCATTCCTTCAGATGCCTATCTTCATCGCAATGTACCAGGTGGTAAGACGCCTACCGAAGACGGACCGATTCCAGGATCTTGATTTCAATTTCCTATTTTTGGATTTCCAAGGCGGCAGCCCGCTTGATGCCGGCGTAACATTCAGTTTTGCCGATCACTGGGTCAACATTCTGCTTGCAGCCATCGTTGGTGCCACCATGTATTTCTACCAGCGCTATGCAATGAAAAAACCTGAATACCTGCAAAACAAGAAATATGATTCAGCCAAACAAAAGCAATCCCAGCAAACAATGAAGTACATGACCTACTTCATGGTCATCATGCTTACCTCGATTTCATTTACAAACATCGGTATCGCCGTTTACTGGATTATCGGTAACCTGTTCCAATTCCTTCAGACTTATGTGAACCGCAAAAAGAACTACAAGCGTCATTTTGAAAACAATAACATTACGTGAGGGTGATTTCATGAAAACCATGACCATTGAAACGAAAACCCTTGAAGAGGCCAAAGCGGCCGCTGAAAAGGAACTGAGAATCGGCAGACGCTATTTGTCATTCGACACTGAAGAAAAAAGAAGCATGCTAGGGTTTAAGAAATCCTATACAGTGACCGCAAAAGTGGATGTCGACCTTGCAGAACTAGGACGCTCAACCCTTGAAAGCATGTTTGAGAATATGGATGTCAAAGCCGATATAACAGTAAAATCCGGTGAAGCGAACAACATCGCCTATTACATTGAAACCAATGAGAATCCGGTCCTTATCGGCAAGAACGGCAAGACCCTTGAAAGCATCCAGTTCTATATCCGCAATCTCTTGAACATCTTCACCGATGAACGCGTGATTGTGCTTGTGGATATCGGGGGCTACAAAGCCCAGCGCCGCAAACAGCTTGAAATCCTTGCGACCAAGACCGCGAAGGAAGTCGCCCGCAGCAAAGTGCCTGTAAAACTCGATCCGATGAATGCTTACGAAAGACGCATCATCCATACAAAACTCGCAGAATGGCGCGACGTAACCACCCGTTCACAAGGGGAAAAACAAAACCGCCATCTCGTTATCGAGCCCAAGAAAAAATGAAACTGATCGTCGGTCTTGGCAACCCTGGCAAAAAATATGCCCGCACAAGACACAACATCGGATTCCTTTGTCTGGATGCCTTTGCGCATGAACAGGGCCTGAGCTTCTCATATGAAAAGAAGTTCATTGGCGACGTTACAAAAACCAAGGATGCCTACCTTTTGAAACCGCACACCTACATGAACAACTCAGGGAACGCGGTTCGCCTCATCATGGATTATTACAACATAGCAACAGAAGATTTGCTCGTCATCTATGACGATCTCGACTTGCCTACAGCCAAAATCCGTATTCGCTACAAAGGCAGTGCGGGCGGCCACAACGGCATGCGCTCCATTATTGATGCAATCGGCACCACCGAATTCAAACGCATCAAGTTCGGCATTGACAAGCCTGAACGCATGACTACACCCGATTACGTACTTTCCAAGTTCGCGAAGAAAGACGGAGACAAGGTCATAGAATCCATCGACCGTGTCAAGAAAGCCATGCGTGATTTCGCAGAAGGCGTCTCTTTTGAAAACATCATGAATACCTACAACAAAGACTAAAGCGATGATTTTTCATCGCTTTTTTTCATCTTCGTGGTCTAATTGCGTGAAACATGCTAAAATGAAATCAACCCCCCGGGCACAGACTGTGCGGGGTTCCTTACGTGGAGGTCCCTATGAAACCATTGATAGAGTTTTTAAAACAAAAACCTTTTTTCAAGAAACTAAAGACACTGCTTGAAAAAGACAAAGTGGAATTAAGCGATACGAACGAAGCGCTCAATGCGCTCATCATTCACTATATCTACACCCATACGAACAGAAACGTACTCGTGGTGAATCACAATCTTTATCACGCTCAGAAAACCTTTGATGGACTGAGCCGGACATTGAAAGATGCCCCGCTTTTCTTTCCGCAGGATGAATTCCTCACCACCGATATGCTCGCGATGAGCGAGGACTTGAAATTTCAGCGTCTGGACACGATCAACGCCCTCATGAACCAGGACAAGTCAATGGTCGTTACTCACCCTACGGGGTTGCTCAAGTATCTGCCGCCGAAAAGAAAATTTGAAAACCACACGCATAAGTATCGCGTGGGCGATGAGATTGAACCGGATACCCTCAAAAAGGAACTGATCACGCTTGGTTACACCTACGCTTCAGAAGTCGAGAAGGTCGGAGAGTTCGCGAGTCGCGGAAGCATCATAGACATTTTCCCAGCTGGCTATGAAGAGCCCCTTCGACTTGACTTTTTCGACATCGAAATCGATTCAATCAGAACCTTTGACGTGGATACCCAGCGCTCCAAGAAAAGCCAAAAATCCTTCTCGCTTTTTCCAAGAAGCGAATTTTTCTACGATGAAGGCGAGCTTGAAAAACTCAAGCGTACCCTCAATGAAAAACTCGCGTCAAAATCCTTTTCAGAAGAGACCGTAAACCGTGTCAACGATGAAATCGAAGCTCTGAAACAGCACGACGAACCAGACAGACTCTCAAGGTATCTCGGCTTCATTCATGACACGCTTGAAACCCTTAGCGATTACCTTGAAGACCCCATTGTCATCTACATCAACTACCCCGACATCAAGAACGCCTACAAGGGAATCGTGAATGATCTTAGCGACTGGATGCTTGAGAACAATGACTACCCGCAGCTCGGCTTTGAATTCATCAAGGATTTGAACCGACTCTACCACTTCAAATCCGTTCATCTGAACCAGTTCAAAAACCCGGACCCCCTCCCCAACCACCTGGCTCTCAGAAGCAAGCAATCCATTCAGTATACTCAGAACATGACCATGCTTCTAAAAGACCTCAAGAAGAAAGATGGGTTTGCGACCACCGTCATTGCGCTCAGCCACAAGGAAAGACTTGAAACGCTCAAAAACGCTTTTGACGAGAAAAAGCTTGATTTCAAACTTCTTGGGAAAAATGACCAGCCATTCGAAAACAGAATCAACCTCGTTCACATGGACATGCCTTACGCCTTTGAATGGTTCGACATGTCATTCACGCTCTTGAATGAAACGTCCATCTTCGAGCCCATTGACCAGAAGAAACCAAGAAAAACCAAGAAGGTGTTCAAAGACGCCGAGAAAATCAAGAAAACCGAAGACCTCAAAAAAGGTGATTTCGTCGTGCACTACGATCATGGGATAGGGCGTTATCTCGGGATAAAGACCATGACGCTCAAAGACCACACCAACGATTACATCACCATCGCCTACAAAGGGGATGACACCCTCTACATTCCCGTTGAAAACATTCATCTCATTCAAAAATACGTGGCGCACGAAGGCGTCCGCCCAAAGATTCACAAGTTAGGCAGCACCGAATGGGCGAAGACCAAAAGGCGCGTCCGCAAAAAGGCCAAGGATATTGCCAAGCACCTGATTGATCTCTATGCGAAAAGGGAGCAAGCCCAAGGCTTTGCGTATTCGAAGGACCCCGACATCATGCATCAGTTCGAAGCGGACTTCCCCTATGAAGAAACCATCGATCAGCAAAAAGCCATTGAAGCGGTCAAGGAAGACATGGAAAAACCCATTCCAATGGACCGTCTCATTTGCGGAGACGTCGGCTACGGAAAAACGGAAGTCGCCTTGAGAGCGGCCTTCAAAGCTGTCCTTGACAACAAGCAGGTCGCTTACCTTGCCCCTACGACCATTCTTACGAGACAACACTTTTACACCTTCAAAAGACGCCTTGCCAAACACGGCATCAAGGTAGCGTTACTAAACCGTTTCGTGACAGGGAAAAAACAAAGAGAATTCCTGGAAGGCATTAAAAAAGGCACCTACGACGTCGTCATAGGCACCCATCGCCTTCTATCGAAGGATATTGATTTCAACGATCTCGGGCTCTTGATCGTCGATGAGGAACAGCGCTTCGGTGTGGAACACAAGGAAAAAATCAAACAGATGAAACTACACGTGGATGTCCTCTCGCTGTCTGCGACCCCGATTCCTAGAACCCTACAGATGGCCATGACCGGCGTCAAGAAAATGAGCCTCATAGAAACCCCTCCAAAGGATCGTTACCCGATTCAGACCTACGTACTAAGAAGAAGCGACCACGTCATCAAGGATGCGATAGAAAGAGAACTCGGAAGAGACGGCCAGGTGTTTTATCTGTACAACCGCGTCGAAAGCATCGATCAGATCAAAAACGATCTTGAAAGACTTGTACCGGATGCGCGCATTACCTATGCACACGGACAGATGAACCGCATGACGCTTGAAAAGGTCATGCAGTCGTTTTTGGATCACAAATATGATGTGCTCGTCTCTACAACCATCATCGAAACCGGCATCGACATTCAAAATGCCAACACGCTTGTCGTTCACGAAGCCGACAGGCTCGGTCTCTCACAGCTTTATCAGATTCGTGGACGCGTGGGAAGATCCAACCGTATCGCTTATAGCTATCTCATGTACGACAAACACAAACAGCTCAACGATGAAGCGGCCAAACGTCTTCAGGCAATCAAGGAATTCACTGAACTTGGGAGTGGCTACAAGATCGCGGCCAGAGACCTTGCCATTCGTGGGGCGGGCGACATACTCGGTACCGAACAGTCGGGCTTCATTGACAGTGTCGGAATCGATCTCTTCATGGAGATTCTGAAAGAGGAAATCGACAGACAAAAGGATGAAACGAAGGAAGAACCATTCGATGAATCCAAAAGAAATGCGGTCAAGATGCCAACGAGCCGTTATATCCCGGAAGACTACGTGGATGACGAATCCTTGCGCATTGAAATGCACAGAAGAATCAGCGCCATAAAAACCCTCGAAGATCTTCAGAATCTTCAAACCGAATTCGAAGACCGTTTCGGTCCTGTTCCAAAGCAGCTAAGAGACTATATGCTTGAAAAACTCTATGAACAGCTTGCGCTTGAAGCGGGCGTAGAGAGGGTATTTGATTCCGATGTGTCAATCAGTTTCGTCATTGATGAAGCACACTCCAAAAACATTCACGGTGAAGCGCTTTTCTCCAAGGCAAACACCGTATCCAGACATATCACGCTATCTTACAAGCAGGAAAAACTTCGCATCAGCATCGACAAGGGCAAAATCAATCAAAGCGTCCTTGAAACCATCATCCCGCTTCTTGAAATGCTGGCATAATAAAAAGGGCTCAATTGAGCCCTTTTTTATGTCTATTGCAAGGTTTCGAGTGCGTTTGTGATCTGGATGGTTGAGATGATGGTCAGACGCACGAAGTAAAAATAGATGAGCGTGCCTATGAGATAG
Source organism: Bacillota bacterium (assembly GCA_051745505.1). Classification (GTDB taxonomy): domain Bacteria; phylum Bacillota_I; class Bacilli_A; order Izemoplasmatales; family Izemoplasmataceae; genus M55B118. Next base: position 9,569 of record JBNJEC010000025.1, on the reverse strand, counting down.
TGGTGAATGGCGTAGAGATCGCGTGCTTCCATGGTGTTTTTAACGTATCTGTGAAGGTAGTGGAAAAAGAAGAAAAGCGTGGTAAGAATCGCAGCGCCTTCAAAGATCAGAAAGATGATGTCTATGCTGGATTCAACTGCGAAGATATTGGCGATTGAGGGAATGATGATGTAGGTCAGTGAAATCATCGGAAGCAGCAGCATGACAACCAGTAGCAACACCGGAAATGTACCAACGGAAGCGGTCTTCACGAGTTTTCTACCAAAAAGGAAAAAGACAAGTGGGTGGGCAAGCAGTATGTAGATATCAATCGCGCTGCCAACCGTCGTCCATACGGATCCCATATCGGCATAACTGATATAGATTCCGAGTGCATAGAGTATCAAGGTCAGTGCAACGGCTATACTGGTATAGATAAGATGTGTTTTGTTCGGGTAGGGTTCCACGGCCTCAACCTCCAATTCCTGAAGCAATTATCAAAAAAATTATAACACAGATGGCTGCATTCACAAAACCAAAATTGGAAAAGGGCTAGACTTCGTTTTCATCCACAATCGCGTCGATGGCTTTCTTGTAGCTCATGACGCCTTCGCCTTTGAAGGTGGCTATGCAGGCACTGCGGATGACCGAAGTATGTCTGAATGTTTCTTCTCTGGTGTCGGGGTCGCTGAGATGAACTTCGTAAACGGGAATTTCGATGGCTTTGATGGCGTCATAGATCGCGTAACTGTAATGCGTGAAGGCGGCCGCATTCAGTATGACGGCTTCAAACCCCATATGAGACGCATAATGAAGCATATCGATGATGATGCCTTCAAGGTTGCTTTGTTTGATATCTATTTCAATGTTTCTGTCCTCGGCGTAGGTCTCAAGGTTTTCAACCAGTTCGTCGTAGGTCATGGTACCGTAAATTTCAGGTTCTCTTGTTCCAAGCAGGTTCAAATTCGGTCCGTTAATAATCAAGATATTCATTGATGGCATCCTCGATTCTATTTTTAATGACGGTTTCATCCCATGTGTCTTTTCTTATCGTAAGCGTGGCGCACCGTTCATAGAGAGACTGTCTATTCTTCTTCAAGGCTATCAAGTCACTCATATCCTGAACGAGCGGGCGGTTTTCAAGGGTGCTTTCTTCAAGCAGCGTAAGGTCCAAATCCAAAAAGATGATCAGGCTGTTTTGCTTGAGCGCCCGCATGGCTTTTTCAGAGAGGATGATGCCTCCACCTGGTGCGATGACCTGGCTGTGTCTTCTTGCAATATCAAGCACCTTGTGCGCTTCTAATTGTCGGAAATAGGCTTCGCCCTTGGCTTTGAAAATCGTTGCGATCTTGGAGCGCTCCTGCCTTTCAATTGACTGGTCGATATCGATGAAAGGTTTGTCCATGGAAGACGCAAAAAGCCTTCCATAGTGCGATTTACCACTAAAAGGCAGCCCTATGAAAACGATGTTGTAAAGGTCTTTTTCAAGGGTCTTCAGGAATGATGAGTAATCGATGTTGAGCGGCCTATCGAAGAAAAATTCCTGCGCTTTCATGGCTTGTTTCAAAAGCATGGAAAGGCCATTTATATATTCAATATTCATCTGTTCCGCTTCAAGAAGTAGATTGGTCTTTAGAGGGTTGTAGATAAGATCAAAAACCAGTTTCAATGCGTCAAACGCTTCAAGTGAGAAGTCAAAGGACTGTTCGTTGTTCGGATACATCCCAACAGGCGTGGCGTTGATCAAAACGTCCAAATCACTGTGGTGGTCTATGTCTTTGAGCGCGTATTGATCGGTTTCAGGGTTTCTTGCGAATGTTCTCAAGTGCCTGTATCCTTCGTCTTTGAGGGCGGTCACAAGTGTTTTTTGAGTCGCGCCGTTTCCAATAATCGCAATAAGGCTTTTTTTGTCGTTTGGAAAGCGTGAGGCAATGATCGCTCTAAGCGCATCATAGTCCGTGTTGTAGCCGACGAGCACCCCGTCCTTGTCGACAATCGTGTTAACGGCCCCGATTTTTTGAGCCGATTCGTCGAGTTTGTCCAGATAAGGCATGCAGGCTTCTTTATAGGGGTTAGTAACGTTTATGGCCACAAAAGGGCGTGCTCTGAAAAAAGCTTTCAAGTCGTCGGTTTCATAGAGATTGTAGGTAATCGACGGATTCAAGCGTTCGTGAATGGCTTTGGATAAACTGTGTTTCAATGATTTTCCAAGGAGCCCATACATACTATGCACCTCTATTTTTGTATCTGCTTGCTGTTTTTGAAGATGGTTCCATAGACGTCTTCAATGGCGTTTTTGTGCTTGTAGTCAGTGGCTTTGTCCAAAATAATTCGTTCTCTTCCCAGGTGGGAGACGTTCAGGGTGTTTTGCTTTTTGAGAGTGCCCACGCGTTCACTGATGTCAAACCGTTTTTCAAGCAAATCCATGATCTCTTTATCGAGCGTGTCGATTTCACTACGTAGCGTGTCTAGTTCATCCATGACGACCCCTCGTTTCTAAGGGTGAGTTCCAAAAGAGCGAAGTAAGCCACGGCGTTGATGACCGGAAGCGCTCTTGGTACGATGCAGGGATCGTGGCGTTTTCCGCTTTCAACAGTCATGCCTTCTTTGTCCTTGAGGTTGACGGTGTTTTGCTTTTTACCAATGGAAGAGGTCGGCTTGATGGCGGTTTTGAAAATAATCGGTTCACCAGATGCGATGCCACCGAGAATCCCACCCATGTCGTTTTTGGAGAACTTCGGATTGCCTTTGTCATCCATGATTACGGGATCGTTGCTTTCGCTTCCGTGCATTTTCGTGATGTCGAATCCACGTCCAAAGGATACGCCCTTGACGGCAGGGACGCTATAAAGCAGGTGAGAGAGGATGCTTTCAAAAGAATCGAAGAACGGTTCTCCCGCGCCCACCGAATCATGGAAAAGCACGGTTTCAACCACGCCTCCAACGCTATCCTTGTCTTCCTTGGCTTCCAAAATGGTATCCTTGAATAGTTTTTCGTTGTCGGGGTCGATGACTGGAAATTCGCTATCCAGGAGTCTTTTGATGGTCGCTTCATCAAGTGGGTGGTCATAGACAGAAGGGTCATTTTTAGTATAGATGCTCAGAAGGTGCGAAACCGCCAGGGCGTTTTTCTTCTCAAGCATTTGGCGCGACACTTCACCAAGAATGACGAGCGTTGCGGTCATGCGTCCTGAGAAATGGCCGCCCCCACGCTGGTCGAAATTGCCGCCGGTCTTCTTATAAGCCGCAAAGTCGGCGTGACCGGGCCGTACACGGCCTTTGGAGTAAGGGGCGCTTTTGACATCGGAGTTGGCGATATAAAACGTGAGCGGAGCGCCGGTTGTCTTTCCTTCAAGCGTTCCCGAAAGAATTTCGAAGGCGTCCTTTTCTCTTCTTGCAGTCGAATAGGCGTGCTTGGAGCGTCTTCTGTCAAGCGCGTCTTCTATCTTGTCCATATCGAGGGGAAAGCCTGCTGGGAGGTTATGGATTGTGATGCCTACACCAGGTCCATGGCTTTCTCCGAATATGCTGACGTTCACATGCGTTCCAAAGGTGCTCATATCAAACATCTCCTTTGATAATGCGTTTTATTTCTTCTGCGCTTGATGTCTTTATAAAGCCGTTTCCCACCTTTTTAACATCAATGATATGGTAGGTGTCGTTGAACACTTTCTTGTCTTCCTTGATGTGGTTCAAAAGGGCGTCCACATCCATGGACTGTGGGATTGAGAGATTGAGACCGTGCGTCTTGAGTACGTCAATCAGTTCATCGTAAAAAGGTTTGTCTCTCGCCATGAGTTTCATGCCGATTGCGATGCATTCTCCGTGCAGAAGAGAAAAATCACTTTCCTTTTCAACGGCGTGTCCGATGGTGTGTCCGTAATTCAAAATCTGTCTTTCGCCTTTGTCTTTCAAATCGCTTTCCACAAAAGCTTTTTTGACAGTGAGGCTTTTGTAAATGATGGTATCTATATCCAACTTATCAAAAGGGGTCTTCAAATCATTGAAAAGCACTCTGTCTTTAATGAGGGCGCTTTTGATTACTTCGGCCATGCCACTGTTGAATTCGCGTCTTGGCAGAGTATTCAAAGTGTCGGGGTCAATCAGCACCTGTTTCGGTGTATAAAACGTGCCGACACTGTTTTTGGCGTATTGCGTGTTGATGGCCACCTTGCCACCGACTGAGGCATCCACCATGGAAAGAAGGGTCGTTGGGAGGATGGTAAAATCAATGCCACGCTTGTAAGTGGCGGCCACGAACCCACCGAGATCACTGACTACCCCGCCACCTAAAGCTACGAGATGTGCACTTCTTTGCAGATTCAAAGCCTGCATGGAAAGAAGGACTTCTTCATAGGTTGTCATGGATTTGGAGTTTTCGCCTTGTCTGACGGTGATTGTCTTTATGGGGGCAAGCGTCTTTTCCACCTGCTTCACATATTCTTTTGGAATGCCCGTGTCGGTCAAAAGAACGTATGTCTTATTCCTATCCATGTAGGTTCCCAGGGTTTTAAGGAGCCCTTGTTCGATGCGTACGGGATAAGGAGACTGTACGCCTTTTACCTCAAGATTCATCGGTATCGCGTTCTTCGTGTTTGATTTTGGCTCCGAGCCTTTCAAGATCTTCAAAGAAATCAGGGTATGATTTCTTGACATAGTGTGCGTTCAGAATCTTAGTTGGACGCTTGGCCCAGGTTGCAGCCATCGCACTCATCATGATGATGCGGTGATCGTTGTGCCCATCAAGCACGAGATCTTCGGAGACCTTGCCAGTACCTTCGATGATAATCGCGTCATCTTCTCTATAAATGTTTACACCAAATGCTCTGAGGTTTTCCATGATACTGAAGGCACGGTTGGATTCCTTGTATTCGAGGCGTTTGACATCGTTGATCACGCAGCGTTCCTTGCTGAGACTTCCAAGAAGTGCAAGGGCTGGTGCAAGGTCAGGACTGTCCTTGATAGAAGCTTCAAATCCGTTGATTTGTGATTGACTGGTGGTGATACGGCTGTCCTTGAATTCCAGGGTCCCACCAGACCGTTTGATGATGGGAATCATCGTCTTGTCGCCCTGAAGGCTCTTTTCTTCAAGGGGTGTGACCGAAATGCGGCGGTGTTTGAGACCCGCGACCATGAAAAGGCTCGCCTGGGAGAAATCCCCCTCGATTTTGATGTCCCTTGATTTGAATTTCTGGTTTCCAGGAATCCTGTATCCGTTTTCGGCTTCGTCTATCTTAATGCCAAAATGCTTGAGGACATCAATCGTCAAATCGATGTAAGGCTGCGAAGAAGGATTGACAATTTCCAAAAAGGAATCCTCTTTGAGTAACGGTAATGCAAAAAGCATCCCGCTTACGAACTGGGAGCTGTATTGACCGTCGATACTGTGGTGTCCGCTATCAAGCGAGGCCTTTACATGGAGATTGCCCTCTTCATCGTGCGAAAGAGCGTCTGGAAAAATATCCATATAAGGTTCCATGGGGCGTTTTGACAAGCCTTCACTCAAAAGAAACTTTGTGGGTTGTTCGAAAAGCGCCATCACAGGAATGAGTAAACGCAATGTGGATGCCGAATCGGTGACATCCGCCGTTGACATTGAGGTGTCTGGCTTGTCGATGCCAGTCACGAAGATGTCTTTGCCGGATTTCCTGAAGGAAGCGCCGAGTGTCTTTAGCGCTCGGATGGTCGCCCCGATATCCCGATTGGTTCTGAAGGGTGTGATTTTGCTTTCGCCTTTGGCCAGTGCTGCGCCTATGAGTGCGCGGTGCAACATGCTCTTGGAAGGCGGTATGGTAACCTCGCCTTGCAAGTCTGAAGGGTAGATGGTAACGTCGTAGGCCATAGTATAAACTCCTTTGTCGCTTTAATGTTATCAACATTATACATTATCGTGAACTTTTATGCCACTTTGTGCCATAATCATTTATGAAAGCGTTTGAAAAAACGCGGTTTATATGTGATAATAAGGCCGATATGAAAATATGAAATGGAGGGTTTCAATTGGAAAATCAAGATCTGAAAATCGCACAGGAAGCAAAGATGAAAGATATTGGAGAAATCGCAAAGAACCTGGGGCTTGAGGAGACCGATATCGAAAGATACGGAAACTTCAAGGCCAAAATTCGCTTGGAAGCGGGCGAAAAACTCGGAAAAGGCAAAGACGGGAAGGTCATTTTGGTTACAGCGACCAACCCAACACCAGCGGGAGAAGGCAAATCGACTACGACTGTCGGACTCGGGCAGGCATTCACTCAACTTGGAAAAGATGCCATCATCGCACTTCGTGAACCATCTTTTGGACCTGTCATGGGTGTCAAAGGTGGCGCAGCGGGAGGCGGCAAATCCCAAGTCGTACCAATGGAAGACATCAACTTGCATTTTACCGGTGACATTCACGCCATTACGACCGCTACCAACGCAGTAAGCGCCATGATTGACAACCACCTTCACCAAGGCAACGACCTCAACATCGACCCTAGAAGAATCAGCTGGAAGCGCGCCCTTGACATGAATGACCGTGCGCTTAGAAACGTTACTGTGGGTCTTGGTGGTGTTGGCAACTCGATTCCAAGAGAAGACGGATTCAACATCAGTGTCGCTTCTGAAATCATGGCAGTGCTTTGTCTTTCAAGAGACATCCACGATCTCAAAGAACGTGTGAAACGAATTGTCATCGGGTATACCTATGACAGAAAAGTCCTCACCATTGGGGACCTCGGAGCCCAAGGCGCCGTCACGCTTATTTTAAAAGACGCCATCAAACCGAACCTCGTGCAAACCCTTGAAAACACCCCTGCACTGGTTCACGGCGGACCGTTTGCGAACATCGCCCATGGTGCCAACAGCATCATCGCTACCAACATGGCTCGCAAACTCTCAGACTACGTCATCACGGAAGCCGGATTCGGCGCAGACCTCGGTGCTGAGAAATTCTTGAACATTGTCAGTAAAACCGCTGGGTTCGATCCAAGTGCGGTAGTCATCGTAACCACGGTTCGTGCGCTCAAAATGCACGGAGGCCTCAAAAAATCAGACCTCAAGGAAGAAAATACGGACGCGCTTAAAAAAGGCATCGCAAACCTTGAAAAACACATAGAAACCGTCAGCCATTTCAACTTGCCTTACGTAGTCGCAGTGAACCATTTCGTTCACGACACGGACAAGGAAATCAAAACCCTCACGGATTGGCTTGAATCCAACAACCATCCTCACGCCATTTCCAAAGTCTGGGAAGATGGTGGAAAAGGTGGTATTCCGCTAGCTGAAGAGGTTCTTAGTCAAATTGAAAATAATAAACTAACCTTCACACGTCTATATGACTATGACATGCCCATCAAGGAAAAAATCAGAACCATCGCACAGAAAGTCTACGGCGCAACCGATGTGACGTTCGCCAAGAAAGCGCGCAACCAAATCAGAAAATTCGAAAAACACGGTTGGGACAACCTGCCTATCTGCATGGCCAAGACACAAATGTCCTTGTCAGACGACCCGAAAGTATACGGAAGACCCAAAGACTTCACCATCACAATCCGTGAACTCACCCCATCCATCGGCGCAGGCTTCCTGGTCGCCATGACAGGATCCATGATGACCATGCCAGGGCTTCCCAAGCGTCCAGCTGCCATGGATATGGACGTTGATGAAGACGGCAACGCAGAAGGGTTATTCTAACAATCAAAGGAGAAAACCATGAAAGATTTTGATGCATTCAAGGAACTGCAGAAAAAACAAAAGGCCTATCAGTACGTATTGACACTTGCGAGCTGGGATTCTAACACCGAAGCCCCAAAGGAAAGCTTTCCCTTCCGTTCAGAGATGCTTGGCATCATCAGCGGTGAGCACTTCTCGCTTATGACCGACAAGGAATACGTGGAAACGGTCAATGACCTTTATGAAAACGGCGACGATTTGAACGACAGACAGAATCGTGAAATCGAAAAAGCAAAAAAGAATCTCGACAAGATCATAAAAATCCCCAAAAAGGACTATATAGAATACTCCAAACTTCTCAACAATGCCATGAAAGTCTGGGAAGACGCCAAGGAGGATTCCGACTTTCCTTCGTTCAAACCCTACCTTGAAAAAATCATTTCGATGAAGAAGAAAATGGTCGCCTTCAGACAAAAGGACAATCAGCATGCCTACGATGTCTTGTTGGATGACTTCGAAGAAGGCATGACCATGGAAAAATACGACGCCTTCTTTGATACAGTCAAGGAGGAACTCGTACCGTTTGTCAAAGAGGTTCTCAAGAAGAAATCGGATAAATCCCCTGCGTTTGTCTCTAAAAGCTATCCGGAAGACAAACAAAAGGAATTCGTCGAATACCTTCTTGATGTCTTTGACTTCAAAAAAGACCGTGGAGTCTTAAAAGAAAGTGTGCATCCTTTCACTTGGAACACACATTCAAAAGACGTCCGCTTCACCACAAGCTACCATGAAAACTATGTGTTCTCTTCCATATTCGCCGCCATTCACGAACTCGGCCACGCAACTTACGAACAACAAATCGATGATGTCTTCGACATGACGAATTTGAAAGGTGGGGCCTCAATGGGCATCCACGAATCCCAGTCAAGATTCTATGAAAACATGATTGGTAGAAGCAAACCGTTTTGGAATGTGCACCTTTCCAAATTCAAATCGATGTTCCCAAGTCAAATGAAAAACATCGAGGTCGATGACTTCTATGAAGCCATTAACCGTGTAGATGAAACCTTCATCCGTATCGAAGCCGATGAGCTCACCTATCCGCTTCACATACTCATACGCTATGAAATCGAGAGAATGATTTTCAACGATGAAGTCACCGTGGACGAACTCCCTGGGTTATGGAACAAGAAAGTCAAGGAGTACCTCAATCTGGATGTGGAAAACGACAGTGATGGCGTCCTTCAGGACGTACACTGGAGCAACGGCATGTTCGGCTACTTCCCGACCTACGCGCTTGGTAGCGCGTATGCCGCTCAGATTTATTACACGCTGATTGAAGACATCGAATTTGAAACACTCATTGAAGAAAATCGCATCGACAAGATCAACAAATGGCTCAGAAACAAGATTCACTGTTACGGCTCCAGCCTAAAACCAAGAGAAATCATGGAAAAGGTCACAGGCGAGCCTTTCAACCCAAAATATTACATACGCTTTTTAAAAGAAAAATACAGCGATCTCTATCTTAAATAAGGAGGGGTTTCATGCCTATGAGCAAAGACTACCATGAAACGTACTATGAACACGGTGAAGCCTTTTTAAAACAACTTCCAAAAGGCGTCTTCATCACCGTCAAGGACAACACAGGACGCGTCAACACGATGACGATTGCCTGGGGACACATCGGCGTTATCTGGGGCAAACCCTGCTTCATCGCTTACGTTCGTTATTCCCGTTTCACCTATGATGTACTCCTTGGTGCAGAGGATTTTACCATAAACGTCCCCGAATATGATACACTGAAAAAAGAACTTACGCTGGCTGGCACCAAGTCCGGCAGAGACATCGACAAGTTCAAAGAAGCGGGCCTTACCTTGAAAGAAAGCAAAAAGGTAACCTCGCCAATCATTGAAGAGTGCGCCCTTCAGTATGAA
>JBNJEC010000024.1:0-15926 GCA_051745505.1 Bacillota bacterium | reverse complement strand
AATTTTTTGATGTCGCTAAAGGCGTTGTCTCCACCAATCATGCCACCTTTGGTGATGATTGGCGTCCCTTCAAAGGGGCCGCCTACTATAGTGCCGTATACACAAAGTGGCATGACCTGTTTTTTGAGGTGAATGCCTCTTGCATTGATGTGGTTCAGAAATGAAAGTGTCGTGTCGCCACCACTGGTGAATAAGCCTCCGATATCCTTGTGTTTATCAAGAAGACGTTCAAGTAGTATGGCGAGGTGTTTGTTGATGTCCTTGGACACTTCGTCGACGGACATGGCTTTTTCCTTGGAAATGCTGAAAAGATCAAGGATTTTTCTGTTGCCGGGTGCGTTCGTGGTGTAGAGGACATAGGGTTTTTGGGTTTCTTCAAAGGCTCGTATGGCCTTTTGGGTCGCTTCATGAGCGCTTTTTGGCTCAATGAACGCTTCAGGATCAAGGGGGACGACGAGGAAATCTTCATCCGTCTCAGCGTGTTTTATCTGGTTGTGCGTCGTGTCAGTGACGCTTCCTACCATGAAAACGTAGCGTTTTTTGAGCGTGCTCAGTGAGGCAACCGCAGCTTTTGTGTAGGCATAGGTGAATACGCCAGGATCTACAGTAATGATTGAAAGGTCGCTTTTCATGAGTGCGTTCGCAATGGTGTCGATGTCTTCGTCGCTCAAGGCATCGAAGATGACCGCGTCGTGCGTCTGGTAGGTTTTTGTTATGGTCTTTAGAAGCGTGATTTCATCGGTTAGCGCTTCACGCGTGATGTTGGCGATTGTCCCATTGAACTGCTTTTCAAAGAGCGCCTTCACATCAGAGGTGTGAATGGGCATCTTGGGGTCCTTTGCAACGTCCGTGTTTTCAAGCAACGTGTCATTGACGTATAACAAGCCGTCCTTGCAGATACGTTTTGATTTTGGAAAACTCGGAACGATGGCTATCTTTCGGTTTGGGAATGTGTCCTTGAAGGCGTTGAGTTCACTTCCGAGGTTGCCTCGGAGTGTGGAATCAACCCGTTTGTTGAGAACAATCGGGTTTTCATCCGTGAAGGCATTCAGTACGTGTGAAACCCGCTTGTAGGCGGTATCTGGATCAGTGGCTCTTGAATCGGTTCCAACCGCTATGCCGTCGTAGCCTTCAACCACCTTGGCCTCCTTGAAGTCTATGAGACTAAGTGTGGAAAAATTCAAATCATTCAGTAGGATCGCGCTCGCGTTCGCGCCCGTGTTGTCATCTGCAACGATCAGTGTTTTAAGCATTGGATGACTCCTTTGTGTCTATCGGACAGTAGAGGGTGAAGAGTTTAGCCTTTTTGAGATCGACGTTTCCGAGTTCTTCCTTGTCGAGATCGGTGATGATGGCATCGAACGTCTGTAGCGAAACAATCTTGTAAAGCGACTTCCGGTAGAACTTGGAAGCGTCTGAGACAAGAATCTTTCTTTCGCTTTGTCTGATCGCCGTTTGCTTGATGAGCATGCGATTGAGCTCCGGCGTACAGAGGTTGAGGTCCTTGTCGACACCCGAAGTAGCGAGAATGGACAAATCGATATTGAAGGCTTCTAGCATTTTCTGTGCGTGTGGGTCAGTCGTGCTACCGGTTTCTTTGATGATGTTGCCACCGAGGAAGTAGACCGTGTTTCTTGTAAGCATCAAGTGTGCTGCGATGCGGATGTCGTTCGTAATGATGGTGAGATCGCTTTGCGGCATGATTTTGGCGATTTCAAACGTAGTCGTTCCCGCATCGAGATACACTGTGGAACTCGGCTCGATGAAATCAAGGGCTTTTCTCGCAATGCATTTTTTTGCGTTCAAATGCTCTTCCCTTTTTTCATGATAGGCCATTTCCTGAAGCAGGACCTTGTTGACTAGAGCCCCACCATGGGTTCTTTGAAGATAGTTTTCATCCTGCAGTTTCTCAAGGTCTCTTCGGATTGTCATCTTGGATACATTGAATCTCTCAGAAAGCTCGTCAACGGTTACGTTGCCTTTTTCACTGATGATTTCAATGATTTCGCTTTGTCTTTTGTTGTTTATCAAGGCGTTCGCCTCCTTGTTCGTTTGTGTTTATATTTGTTTGATTTTATAATATCATACAATTTTCAGTTGTGCAACTCAAAGGAAAAAATAAAAAAAACCTCTAAAATTAGAGGTTTTTGGCTTTTTCCGTGGTTTTGAAATGGGTTTTAGCGATGTTGTTGAGCATGCCTTCCCCAAACGTATCGATGATGGTTCGTGCCTGGATATCCACTTTTTTGCCTGCGCCTTTTAAAAGGGTGACATCGATTTTCTTGCTGAGTCTTTCTAGTTTGAGCAAGAAGGCGTAGCGTGCGATGATGCTCGCTATTGCGACGCTCGCATACAGGGCTTCCGCGCGAATCTTGAAGATATCGGGTACGACGGGATCCTTGAATGACTGAAGGTATCTGAGATACGTTTTCTTTTCACTGAACTGATCAATGATGACATCCGGTCTTCTACCGAGTTTATCAATCACGTTTTTTTGAGCCGTGGCGTGAAGGTAGGCTTTGAGGCTATTCGCGTTGTAGCCTTTTTTGATCAAGGTATTGTATTTCTTGTTGGGGAGTGTCAAAAGCGAATGAGGAACGATTTTCATCACTTTCGGTGCGATGGAACGGATGACGTCATCAGACAGGGTTTTTGAGTCTTGGATTTTCAGTTTCCTCAGTTTTTCGATGTGTGTCTTGTCCACGTAGGCGGCTGCGACTGTGAGCGGACCGAAATAATCCCCTACACCCGATTCGTCACTGCCTATTGAAGGGTGATAGAAATCCGGAGTGTCCTTGTCCTTTTCTTCCTCTTTTTTTGAAGGTTCAGGAGGTTCAAGCCCAAGCATGTCGTGCCAATAGAAAAAGACTTCTTCAGCCCGTTTGCCCTGGAACATGACTTTGTGGGAAGTATAGATCGTGATGGTGAGGCCTTCGTCTTTGATCCTAGCGATGACACTGCCTTCGCGGTATGTCGTTATATAGGCTTTGTAGAAGTCAAGTATGACATCTATCTGACGAATATTGAGAGTTAATACAAAGTTCATGTTTTTCACTTCCTTTACTGTATTTTACCACGAAATTTGTTAAAATGATAGCGGAAAGAAGTGATGACATGGAATTCGACATAGAGATTCTGGAGTTTGACAAGATCAGGAACCACGTCTCAGGTAAAGCGAAAACCGAAGGTGGAAAGAACTTTGCGAAAAGTCTCCGCCCTTTTTCTGATAAAGCCTTCATTGAGAAACACTTGAAAGAGACTGACGAAGCGAGTGTGTATCTGAGACACAACCACGAACCTTCCTTCGGAGGCATCCATCCCATAAAGGACGCCATCAAAAGAGCGTCTATCGGTGGCACGCTTGATGATACCTCTCTTCTCGATATCCTGAATCATATCGAGACGGCTGTCAAGATCAAGCGAACCATGCTCACGTTCGAAGAAACGATAGAAGAGGATTTTTCCATTACGGCTTACGCAGAAAACATCGAGCCACTCACTGACCTCAAAAAAACCATCCAAAACGTCTATGACAGCGACGGTTCGATGAAAGACAGCGCTTCAGACAAACTGCGTGCCATAAGACAATCCTTGAACACCACGAAAAAACGCATCAAGAAAACACTCGACGACCTCGTCAGACAGAAAAAAAGCCACTTGAGCGAACAGCTTATCACACTGCGCTATGACCGCTACGTTCTACCGGTCAAGGCATCGGACAAAAACGCGGTGAAAGGGACGGCACTCGATTATTCCTCAAGCGGAGAGACCATCTACATAGAACCTGAAAGCGTGCGTGACCAAGGCGCCAAGAAAGCCCAGCTTGAAGCGGACGAAAAAAAGGAAATGGAAGCCATAAGAACCTGGCTTTCAGGCATTGTCGCCACAGATTACGAACCCCTCAAATACAATGATGAAAACATCACCTGGCTCGATTTCGTTTTCGCAAAGGCGCTTTATGCCTACCAAAGCGAATCGTACCTTCCAACCATTGGCGATTCGATTCATCTCATCAAGGCGCGCCATCCGCTTATCGACAAATCGGAAGTCGTGGCCAACACCATCACCTTTGATGAAGGGGACAAGATGATGATTATCACCGGCTCCAACACCGGTGGGAAAACCGTCACACTCAAAACCGTGGGTCTTCTTCAAATCATGGGTCAAAGCGGGCTTCTCATTCCCGCACTTGAGGGCAGCGTCATCAAACCCTTCAAATCAATTCGGGCCGACATCGGCGACGAACAGTCCATTGAACAGTCACTATCGACTTTTTCTTCACACATGAAACGGGTCGCGAATATTTTGAAAAATTACGATGACAATCAGCTCGTACTGCTTGATGAAGTCGGCAGCGGCACCGATCCAAGAGAAGGCTCCGCCCTTGCGATGAGCATCCTCACAGCCCTTCTTGAAAAGGATTCGCGCGTGGTTGCGACCACACACTACCCTGAACTCAAGGCCTTCGCCTATACCAAGGATTTGGTCATGAACGCGAGCGTGGAGTTCGATGAAACCACCTTGAAACCAACCTACAGACTCTTGCTTAGAACCCCGGGTGAATCTCACGCTTTTCTCATTTCCAGAAGACTCGGGCTTCCTGAAAACATTGTCAAAAATGCTGAAAACGATGTCTACACCTCAAAGAGTGAGGTTTCTGATCTCATCGACAAGCTCAAACAGGAAAGCAAGAAAGTCGACCGTGAACTCAAACGCTATGAAGATTTGAACGAAACCCTCACAAAAGAAAAAACGGACATTATCTCACTCAAGGAAACCCTGCAAAGTGAAAAAGAGAGACTGAGAGAAGAAGTCCGACGTGAAAACGCCAAGGAAATGAAACGCATGAAAGACAAGGCACGCGGACTCATAGAAGAATTAGAGATGATGAAGGAAACCTCGTTCAAGCCACACGAACTCGCCGAGAAAAAACACGACGTGAAAAGTTTGAACACAGAAACCGAAGAAAAAGCCAAAGCGCCCGATCGTCCTCTTCAAAAGGGCGATACCGTACGTGTCCTCAAATACAACCGTCCAGGCGAACTTGTCGAACAACAGAAAAACGGCTGGCTTGTCAACATGGGCACACTCAAAAGCGTCTTCCCCGAAGAAGCGCTTGAACTCATCAAGAAAAAGCCTGAATCCAAAGAGAAAAAGCCCGCCCCAAGCGGAACAACCATCAGAAAGACCGTAAGCAAGTCTTTGGATCTACGCGGGATGCGTGTTGAAGAAGCTCGCGACGCCCTTGAAAAATACCTTGACGATATCGCCATATCCAATCAGCCCTACGCGACCATCATTCACGGATTTGGCACCATGGCACTTAGAAAAATGGTCAAGGACTACGTGAAGAAACACCCCCTCGTCAAAAGACACCGTGACGGTGAAGCCGGCGAAGGCGGACAGGGTGCGACCGTCGTCTATTTCGACTAGCGAACCGAATATTCTTTCGAATAAGCAATTTGATTGTAATCTTGGGTTTTAATTTGTATAATGGACTTGAATTAAATAAAGGAGGAGATTTAAATGGCAATTGTATATGCTGACAGTTCAAACTTGGATGAAAATGTAAAAGAAGGACTTGTCCTACTCGATTTCTACGCTGACTGGTGTGGCCCTTGTAAAATGCTAGGCCCTGTTGTAGAACAAGTTGATAGCGAAAATGACGACATCAAGGTTGTAAAAGTCAATGTCGATGAAAATATCGGTTTGGCACAACAATACGGTGTGCAAGGCATTCCTTCACTATTTGTGCTCAAAGACGGCAAAGTCGCCGCACAAAAAGCGGGCTTCATGCCCAAGGATGCGCTTGTTGACTGGGTTCGCGGCGCTTAAAGACAAAAAAAGCCTTGCAAAAGGCTTTTTTTTATGGAAAATTCCGTATTGGGTTTCTCAGCGCTTTAATGTATAATAAACAAGGTGATAACATGGACGGCATACTTATTTTAAACAAACCAAAAGGTTTTAGCTCACACGACTGCGTAAACATTGCGAGACGTGCTTTTAACACACGCAAAGTCGGCCATTCAGGCACACTCGACCCTGAAGCATCCGGCGTCTTGGTCCTCGCCATCAACAAAGCGACACGCATCCTGGAATTTTTGAATCAGGACGACAAGCGCTACACATTTGAAGTCTGTTTCAATCAAACAACCGATACGCTTGACCATACCGGAGAAATCACCGAAAAGAACACCAATCATACAATCGATACCGAAGCCCTCGATCAGGCGCTGCAAGCGTTCAAAGGCGACTACGCGCAAAGCCCACCCGCTTATGCGGCTGTGAAGGTCGCAGGCAAAAAACTCTATGAGTACGCCCGTGAAGGCAAACCAATCCCTTATGTGCCACCAAGGAATCTCACGGTTCATGACATCAGACGCCTGAATGACCCTATCGGACAAGAAGGCCTTGTTTACGCTACATTCGAAGTGTACGCTTCAAAAGGCCTTTATGTGAGAAAACTTGCAGAAGACCTGGCAAAACGGCTCGGCACCGTTGCACATACCACCATGATTCACAGAACAAAAGCCGGAAAATTCAGCATAGATAACAGTGTGTCGATTGAAACACTCAAAGGGCAAAACGTACCTTTGATGCCCATGAACGACGCCCTTGATCACATTCCCGCCCTCACCATTGACGATAAGTTGACACTCGACGTATCGCATGGCAAGGCACTCACGCTAAAGTGTGGCGAACCACTGATTCGACTGGTCAGTGAATTGGGCGAACTTATTGCGATTTACAGAAGAAAAGAAGACGAACTCTATAAACCAAAAAAAGTTTTTATCACGGGGGGCTAACCATGAAGGTCATTCAACTTGACACCACCACGCCAAAAGAAGAAGTCGCCGCCGCAATCGGCTTTTTTGACGGTGTTCACAAAGCCCACCAGACCCTGATTCACACCATGAAACACCAGGCTCGAAAATTAGGACTTTTATCAGCCGTCATCACCTTTGACAGACACCCAAGAAGCGTTCTACAGTCCATCGACTACAAATACATCACCCCGCTTTCAAGAAAAATCAAGAAAATTGAGAGCTATGACATCGACATTCTTTACCTTATTCGTTTTGACAAAGACAAAGCCGCGATGGATCCTCAAAAGTTCATCGATCAGTTCCTGAGAAACGTCCGCGTCCTCGTATGCGGATTCGATTTCACCTTTGGCTACAAGGCAGGCGGAACCCGTGAACTTCTACAAAACCAACCACATTTCAAAACCATCGTGCTGGACAAGCAGACCCACCATGGTGACAAGATAGGCTCAACCGCCATCAGGGCCGCCATCCACGAAGGCATGGTTGACAGGGTGCCTTCTTTGCTTGGGGAATACTACACCATAGATGGTACGGTCATTCACGGATCCAAAAAGGGACGCACCATCGGTTACCCGACGGCGAACATCGACACCCATGATTACCTCATCCCGAAAAAAGGGGTCTATGCGACAAGGACCCATGTCAACGGTCACTGGCACGATTCCGTGAGCAGCATCGGCTACAACCCCACCCTCAACAAACAAGACACCCTGAGTGTTGAAAGCTTCATTTTCGATTTCGAAGAGGAAATCTACGCCGCCTCCATCACCGTCGTCTTTCTCAAAAGACTGCGCGGGGAAATCGCATTCGACTCAAAAGAAGCCTTGATCACTCAAATTGATCAGGATGTCATTGACGCCAAAGCGGTGCTCAAGCAATACCATGAAAAAAGACTTCCATAATTCCACAAAACACTTGCATAAACTCTCAAGTGTGCTATAATATCATCTGCGCCTATCTCACGGTTCATCGTTCTCCAGCGTTGTACTGAGACATAGGGGTCAATATAAAAATAGGAGGCAATCAAATGGCACTTACAAAAGAAGAAAAACAAAGAATCGTCGAAGAGTTTCGTGTAAAAGACAACGACACAGGCTCTCCGGAAGTTCAGGTCGCTGTTCTTACAAAGGAAATCACTGAACTCAACGAACATCTTAAAACCCACAAGAAAGACCACCACTCACGTCGTGGACTGCTTATGAAGGTCGGACGTCGTCGTCACCTCATGAATTACTTGAAGGAAAAAGACATTCAACGTTACCGTAACCTTCTCAAAAAACTCGGACTCAAACGCTAAAACATAAATAAGCGCTCAGGCGCTTATTTTTTTTATTCACGTACCGCTTTCCCCTTTCACAAACGCGTCGTTTGCCTTATAATGAGTGTGAGTGAAAAGGAGGAACCAGACTATGAAAAATCGTGAAAAACTGCATGAGTGGCTGCTCAAACTGGGCATACTCACTTTGACCCTTGCGAGTATCTGGCTCATCAAACTCATATTCGGCAATTTCATTGCCCGGTTCATGGACGCATTCGTGGCAATCCTTCTGCCATTTTCGATCGCGCTTTTCATAAGTTATCTCGTGGCACCGCTTTTCAGATTCATTGAAAAGAAACTTCATTTCAAATACCGCGTCGTGAACACCATTGTTCTTTTTATAGGGGCAGCCGTGTTGTTTTTCTTTTTTGCCCGCTACATCGGGATTCTCATCTATGAACAGGGCGTAACCTTTATTGAAGAGGACTGGCCCGCTGTTCAGACGGCAGTTGAAGACTTCTTCATGTCAAGGGATCTTCTCATCCCTGTCTATGAGAGAATCCAGGCGCTTTTGAGTGTGGATGTGGTCGACACGATTGATGTGGACGTAGTCAGCGTATTTGAAAGCGTCAGTACCATCCTCATAACCATTGTGCTCGTACCGGTTTTTCTTTTCTTCATTCTGAATGACCGGCAGAGAATCTATGAAAGCATCATGGCCATCGTCCCAAAGAAATACCGTTATCACGCGATTGAACTTACCAAGCGTGCAAACTACGTCACTGAACAGTATTTCAATGGACGCTTCGCAACGATGATCATCATGACCATCATTTCTGCCATCGTATTCTTTTCCATGGGCTTTGAAGGCCGTTCGATCTTTTTCGGATTCATGATTGGATTTTTCGATATCGTCCCCTACATCGGACCGTTCATCGGTTCGCTCGTGCCGTTTTTATACAGCCTCACCGATTCAACGCTCGCATTTGGCGAACTCGCGCCAATCATGACACTCGTCATCGTCATTATTCTTCAGGTGCTTGAAAACAATCTGCTTCAACCCATCATCATGTCCAATGAAACGAAAATACATCCTTTGCTCGTACTGAGTGCTTTCATCTTCTTCGGGTATCTCCTTGGTGTGGTCGGAATCATCCTCGCCATTCCAATCACGGGTATG
Source organism: Bacillota bacterium (assembly GCA_051745505.1). Classification (GTDB taxonomy): domain Bacteria; phylum Bacillota_I; class Bacilli_A; order Izemoplasmatales; family Izemoplasmataceae; genus M55B118. The sequence continues at coordinate 6,661 of JBNJEC010000024.1, read as the reverse complement.
CTCCGATCAACCGCACAATACATCAAGGAACAAAGAGAACCTGTGCCTGAACTAGAAGAAGAAGAGAAAGAACACTTGAGAGAAAGACCAAATTACACCAAAAGCAATGACAATAGAGAGGAAGATTAAATGTACGTCATCAAGAATGCCACCCTTTACACCATGAACAAACTTAACGGAGAAAACGGCTATGTTGCGTTTGAAAACGGGAAGATCACCGAAGTCGGAAGAACCTTCGATCCAGCCAATTTCAAAGACTCGACCATCATCGACGCCGAAGGCAAGATCGTTACCCCGGGTCTCGTTGATCCCCACTGCCACATCGGCATCATGGAAGAAGGCATCCAGTTCGAAGGCAACGACGCCAACGAAATGACCAACCCAGTCACCCCTGAACTAAGGGGTCTTGACAGTGTCTATCCCAATGACACCGCCTTCAAGTATACAAGAGAAAACGGCATCACCACGGTTGTGACGGGACCAGGTAGCGCCAATGCGATTGGTGGGACCTTCACCGCTTTGAAAACCGTCGGCAATACCGTGGATGAAATGATGTTAAGAGAAGAAGTAAGCATGAAAATGGCGCTTGGAGAAAACCCTAAAAGGGTCTACTCAGGCAAACAAAAAGCCCCTGCCACACGCATGGCAACCGCTGCCCTCATCCGCGAATGGCTCATGAAAGCCCGAGATTACCACGAACAGATGAAACGCTATGAAAACGGTGAGGAAGATGCCAAGAAACCGACCTTTGATATGAAACTGCACAGTCTCTCCCGCGTATTCGACGGCCTTCAAGTCAAGATTCACGCACACAGAAGCGACGACATCATGACTGCGATACGCATCGCAAAAGAATTTGACCTTGACATGAGCGTCGAACACGCGACTGAGGCCTACCTCATCCCTGAGGCCATCAAGCAAAGCGGCGTTCCACTCATTCTCGGGCCCACTCTCGGTCACGCCTCAAAATACGAACTCGTCAACAAATCGTTTGAAAGTGGTGCCGTCTTGGAAAAAGCAGGCGTTCCTTTTGCGATCATGACCGACCACCCCGTCATCACTACAGAAAGCACACTCATTCAGGCGGCGCTTTACATCAAACACGGCCTGAGCGTCAATAAAGCCATGGAAGCCATCACCATCAATGCGGCTAAAATCAATGGCATTGACGACCGTGTCGGGTCTCTTGAAAAAGGCAAGGACGCAGACATCGTCATCTGGGACAATGATCTGTTCAACATCATGACACGTCCTGAGAAGGTCTTCATCGACGGTGGCATCGTCCACGAAAAGGCATAGGAGGTGCACAATGTCTGACTTTTTAGCGGAATTCCCAGCACTACTCCTTTATCTGATCATTTTCTTTGTTAAAATCATCGAAGTCGCAATGGCGACTGTGAGAATCGTGATGATCACCAAAGGCGAAAAAATCAAAGGCAGCATCATTGGTTTTTTTGAAGTGCTTCTTTGGGTTGCATTGACTGCGACCGTTCTTGTGGACGTCACCGAAGACCCGCTCAAAGTCATTGTTTACGCCCTTGCGTTCGCATTTGGAAACTACTATGGCAGCATATTTGAAAGCCGGCTTGGTCTAGGCACTGTTAAAATCGAAGCCGTCGTGCCTAAAACAAAAGGCAAGGAAATCTCAATCGCTCTCCGGGACATGGGCTTTGGCGTCACCGCCACCGATGCCTACGGACGCGATGAGAGACGTGAAATTCTCTACATGCACGTACCGAGAAAGAAAATGGAGAAAACCGTCAAACTCATCAAATCCTTTGAAGGAAAAATGATGATTACCATCAATGAAACCAAACCGGTATATGGTGGACACGGAATTCTTAGAAAATGACGCAATGATTGTATTGCGTTTTTTCTATATATAGGGACTAGCTCTATACGAAAAGCATAATTTATGATATTATGATTAAAGATAATAATAGTTAAAGAAAAGAGGAAACAAAACAATGACAGAAGCCAGAAAATTCGAGATGGACTTCAATGGCAGAAAGCTCGTCGTAGAAATCGGCGAACTTGCCAAACAGGCAACAGCCGCAGCACTCATCCGGTACAACGATACCGGTGTACTAAGCGTCATGCAGGCATCAAGAGAAGCGACTACGCTTCCATTCTTCCCACTGCTTGTAAACTACACGGAAAAACTTTACGCCGCAGGAAAAATTCCCGGTGGGTTCTTGAAACGCGAAGGCCGCCCAAGCGACCTTGAAACACTGACCGCACGTCTCATCGACAGACCGATTCGCCCGCTATTTCCTGATGGGTACAGAAAAGAAGTGCAAATCATCAACACCGTCATGAGCGGAAACGTGGATTATTCTCCACCTATGAGCGCAATGTTCGGAAGCTCGCTTACCCTGATGCTTTCAGATTTGCCGTTCGATGGCCCGATTGCCGGTGTGCAAGTCGGCCGCGTTGAAGGCGAATTCGTGTTGAATCCAACAGAAGAAGAACTGACCTACTCCGATATCGATCTCATCGTCGCCGGTACCAAAGACGCCATCAACATGGTTGAAGCCGGTGCGAAACAAGTGGACGAGGAAACCATGCTTGATGCAATTATGTTCGCGCATGAATGGATCAAGAAACTCTGCGAATTCCAAGAGGAAATCGTCGACGAACTCGGTGAAGAAAAAGTGGAATACGTCCCTGAAGCTCCGAATGAAACGTATCTTGATGACGCTGAGAAAAACTACAAGGAACGCGCCATCGAAGCGGTTCAGACATACGACCGTGAAAAAAGAGGCGATCTCATCCGCGAACTCAAAGATGAAGTGGATGAAAACGTTGAAAACACCTACACAGAATCAACCGAAGAAGAAAGAAAAACCATCGCAGGCATCATCAAGAACATGGTCGACGACTTCGTCAAGAACGAAGTAAGAAGAAGCATCGTCGAAGAAAAAATCCGTCCCGATGGCCGTGACCTCACAGAGATTCGTCCTCTCTCAAGCAGAGTTGACATTTTTGAACAAACCCATGGTAGTGCGCTTTTCACCCGTGGACAGACACAAGCTTTAAGCACGACAACCCTTGGCGCGCTTGGTGAGCATCAAATCATCGACGGCCTAGGCGATACAGACAACAAACGCTTCATGCTTCACTACAACTTCCCGCCGTACAGTGTGGGTGAAGTTGGACGTTACGGACCTCCAAAACGTCGTGAAATCGGACACGGTGCCCTTGGTGAACGTGCCCTCTGGCAAGTGCTTCCTAACGAAGAAGACTTCCCATACACCATCCGCGTCGTCTCAGAAATCCTAGAGAGCAACGGTTCCACCTCACAGGCAAGCATCTGTGCAGGCTGCATGAGCCTTATGGCCGCGGGCGTCCCAATCGATGCACCGGTTGCGGGGATTGCGATGGGCCTCATCAAAGAAGGCGACAACTACCGCGTACTTACTGACATCCAGGGCCTTGAGGATCACCTCGGAGACATGGACTTCAAAGTAGCCGGAACCAAAACGGGCATCACCGCTCTTCAAATGGATATCAAGATTGAAGGCTTGTCGAAAGACATGCTCAAAGAAGCGCTTGAACAGGCTAGAATCGGGCGTCTTGAGATTCTTGACAACATGCTTTCAGCCATTCCTGAAGCACGCCCTGAAGTGGCTGAGAACGCACCGAAGGTCAAAATCATGGTCATCGACCCTGACAAGATCCGCGACGTCATCGGCCCAGGCGGCAAAATGATTTCCAAAATCGTTGAAAACAACGACGATGTCAAAATCGACATCGAACAGGACGGACGCGTCACCATCATGCACTCACGCGTCGAACCCATCAACAGTGCGCTCAAGGAAATCGAAGACATCGTACGTGTTGCGAAAGTCGGCGAAATCTACGACGGTAAGGTCAAACGCGTTGAAGCGTACGGCTGCTTTGTCGAGCTATGGCCTGGAACCGAAGGGCTTTGCCACATTTCAAAACTCGCCCATGGTCGTGTAGAGAAAACATCCGATGTTGCAAGCGTCGGCGATACGCTCAAAGTCAAAGTCATCGGCATCGACGACAGAGGCCGCATCGACCTTTCACACAAAGCGGTTCTCCCAAAACCTGAAGACAAGAAAAAAACTCAATCCAAAGAAAATAAATAAGCACCTTTGTATTGACCACTAATTGGTGTATAATGTAAAAAGACCTCGCGTCCTGACAATCGAGCCTTCTTTGAAGGTTAGGAAAGTCCATGCTAGCACAGACTGAGATGTCTGTAGTGTTCATGATCGCGGAAACCATAACGCGGTGCGCCTTCGGGCGACGGCCGGGAACAGAGCCCTCTGGGTTCTTAGTACCTGTAAAAGTGCCACAGAGACGAGTTTCACACGCAAGTGTGGAAGTGGAACGGGTAAACCCCATGAGCTAGCAACCCAAACTTGGTAGGGGCACTTTGTCTGAGGAAATGAACTTAGGACAAAGGCGCGTTAGCGCAGATAGATGATTGTCACCCGTAAGGGTACAGAACATGGCTTATGGGACGCGAGGTCTTATAAAAAGACGCCTAGCGGCGTCTTTTTTACTTACGCTATGTTTGATAATACGCGCTATTTAAGGTAGAATATAGTGTACGCCTTGAAAGGAGTAAACACAATGGCTAAACCCTCAATCGAGGCCGTAAAGGCCCACCAGAAAACCATCCGCAACTTTTCCATCATCGCGCATATCGATCACGGAAAAAGCACGCTCGCGGACAGAATTTTAGAAAAAACGAAATCCATCACCACCCGTGAGATGAAAGCCCAACTTCTCGATTCAATGGATCTTGAAAGAGAACGCGGCATCACCATCAAACTCAATGCGGTGGAAATCAAATACACGCATACCGACGGAGAAATCTACACCCTGCATCTCATTGATACACCGGGACACGTCGATTTCGCCTATGAAGTATCAAGAAGCCTGGCCGCCTGTGAGACGGCCCTTTTGGTCATTGACGCTGCGCAAGGCATCGAAGCGCAGACCATGGCCAATGTCTATCTCGCGCTTGACAATGACCTTGAAATCATCCCGGTCATCAACAAAATCGACCTTCCAAGCGCCAATGTCGAAGGCGTCAAGAAAGACATCGAAGACATCCTCGGCATCCCAGGTGAAGAAGCGATACTCGCAAGTGCCAAGGAAGGCAAGGGGATTGATGAGATTCTTGATCGCCTTGTCCACTACGCACCCGCGCCAAAAGGCGACCCTGAAGCACCCCTTCAGGCGCTTATTTTCGATTCCATCTATGACCCTTACCGCGGGGTGATCCCTTCGATCCGCGTGGTAGAAGGCATGATCGAAAAAGGGGACACCATCCGCATGATGGCCAACGAAAAGGAATATACCGTCCTTGAAGTCGGCGTCAACACCCCCAAACAACAACCAAGAGATTACTTGGGTCCTGGGGATGTAGGCTACGTCGTCGCGTCCATCAAATCGGTTGAAAACGTGCGTGTTGGGGACACCATCACCCACATTGAAAACCCTGCAGATATCCCACTACCAGGCTACAGGGACCTCACGCCCATGGTGTTTTGCGGGCTCTTCCCAACCGATGCCAACCGCTATAATGATCTGCGTGAAGCGCTTGAACGCTTAAAACTAAACGACGCGTCCTTGAAATATGAGCCGGAAAATTCACAGGCCTTGGGCTTTGGATTCAGAACCGGATTCCTGGGCATGCTTCATATGGAAATCGTTCAGGAGAGACTCGAACGCGAATTCAATCTCGAACTGATTGCGACTGCGCCGTCGGTTATCTACAGTGTCCACATGAATGACGGCTCGACCAAAGTCATCGACAACCCTGCAGATATGCCCGAACCCCAGTTCATCGACCAGATAGAAGAACCCTTCGTCGCAGCCACCATCATGTGTCCCAAGGAATACGTGGGCAACATCATGGAACTCTGCCAGAGCAAACGCGGGGAGTTCGACACCATGGAGTATATCGATGACAACCGCGTACAGATTCTCTATGATCTTCCACTGCTTGAAATCGTCTATGATTTCTTCGACAAGCTCAAGTCCTCTTCCAAGGGCTATGCATCATTCGACTATGAGTTCAAAGGCAGAAGAGCCTCCAGACTCGTGAAGATGGATATTCTCATCAATGGTGAGAAAGTGGACGCCTTGAGCGTCATCGTCCACCGTGATTTTGCCTTCAGACGCGGAAAAGCCATCGCGGAAAAACTCAAGGAAATCATCCCAAGACACATGTTTGAAGTCCCCATACAAGCGTCCATCAACAACAAGATCATCGCCAGAAGCACCATCAAGGCGATGCGCAAAAACGTGCTTTCGAAGTGTTATGGCGGAGACATCTCACGGAAGAAAAAACTCCTTGAAAAACAAAAAGAGGGCAAGAAGCGCATGAAGAACGTCGGGAACGTCGAAGTGCCACAAGAAGCCTTTCTCTCGGTCCTTTCGCTTGATGACTGATATGGACGCCCTCTATATCCACATTCCTTTCTGCGACCAGATTTGCGCGTACTGTGACTTTGCGAAAGAAATCACTAAAACGGACAAACGCAAACGCTACATGGAAAATCTTGAAAAAGAAATCATACATCATGAAGCGGCACTTTCAAACATCGTTTCAATCTTCATCGGAGGCGGCACGCCGAGCATCCTCGATGAAACGGACCTGAGAAATCTTTTCGCCACA
>JBNJEC010000023.1:0-17014 GCA_051745505.1 Bacillota bacterium | reverse complement strand
TTTATAGAAAAGGTTGATAATTATGGATAGACCCATCATTGGAATCCCCATCGGCGATCCCGCAGGCATCGGTCCTGAAATCGCCCTCAAATCACTGAATGAATTAGCCATTTACACTAAGTGCAGACCCGTCCTTATTGGAGATACGAACGTTCTTCATGATGAACTGAAACACACGGATTTAACCCTTGAACTCAATCCGATCAAGGATACCAAAGAAGGTATCTTTTCTCACGGAACCGTGGATGTCATCGCTGTCAACACCATTGACATGGATACATTTGAATATGGCGTTGTAAGCGCACAATGCGGTCAGGCATCCTATGAATACATCAAAAAAGCCGTTGAACTTTCTGACGATGACCAAATCGATGCCATCGCCACCACCCCCATCAACAAGGAAGCCTTGAAAGCGGGCGATGTTCCTTTCATCGGTCATACTGAAATGCTTGCCTCACTCTCAGACACCAACGATCCTCTTACCATGTTCGAGATAGAAAAACTGCGCGTCTTCTTCTTGTCACGTCACGTCTCACTTAGAGACGCGATTGACATGGTCAAAAAAGAACGCGTCAAGGATTATATCAAGCGAAGCGTAGAAGCCTTGAAACGCCTTGGCGTCGAAGGTACGCTTGCCGTAGCCGGACTCAATCCCCATAGCGGCGAAAACGGCCTCTTCGGCACTGAAGAGATGGATGAAATCATTCCTGCAATCGAAGAGATGCAAAAAGAAGGTTATGATGTCATCGGTCCCATTGGTGCGGATTCCATCTTCGCCCTTGGCCTTGATGGACGCTGGGCAGCGATTCTTTCGCTTTATCACGACCAGGGCCACATTGCGACCAAGACCTATGATTTCCACAAGACCATATCGATTACCAATGGCATGCCGTTTTTAAGAACATCCGTTGACCACGGTACGGCCTTTGATATCGCCGGCAAGAACCAAGCCAACCCGGTAAGCATGGTGGAAGCCATCAAGCTTGCAGCGAAATATGCCCATTACTTTCACAAATCATAATCTCACACAAAAAGAACATATTCGCACAAACGGTGTTGACTTCAACACCGTTTTTTATTATAATGACCGTATAAACAAACGTTTTCAAACAAAATACGAACACAGGAGGCTTTAAATGAAACCCTTGAAAGCATTTTTAGCGGGTGATCCGATGATACCAAGCAATCTTTTCATCGGCGCCTATGAGAAGCATCTATCCGATTACTTTGGAACCTATGAAGCCCACGACTGGGAAACAGAGTGGCCAGCACTTCAGGACAGACGTCTCAAAGTCGAACAGCACGGACCTGATATTGAAGATGTACCCCAGGTCATCATGAACCACGGAACGGACGCGTCTTTGCTTGCCGGTCTCTTCGTTCCTGTCAGCAAGAAACTCATGGACGCAATGCCGAACCTGCGTATGGTAGGACTTGCCCGTGCGGGTAAAGAGAACATTGATCTTGAGGAAGCGACCAAACGCGGCATTCTCGCGTTCAATGTCATGGGCAGAAACGCAGAAGCTGTAAGTGACTTCGCAATAGGCATGCTCCTAAGTGAATCCAGAAACATTGCCAAGGCGCATCATTCCATCAAACAAGGCGAGTGGCAAAAGGAATTCGCCAACGCGTCTTTCGTTCCACAGTTAAAAGGCAAGAAAATCGGGATTGCGGGATTCGGCTACATCGGACGCCTAGTAGCACAGAAACTTCAGGGATTCGATGTCGAAGTGCTCGTATTCGACGCATTCGCGAATCCTGATTCAATCAAGGAAGCAGGATGCACGCCCGTAAACAAGGAAACATTGTTCAAGGAAGCGGACTTCATCAGTCTCCATCTGAGACTCGTCGAGCCGACCAAAGGCTTTGTAGACAAAAAGCATCTCGACATGATGAAGGATACGGCCTATTTGATCAATACGGGGCGTGCTGGCCTCATCGATATGGACGCACTCCATGACACGCTCAAAAATGGACACATCGCAGGAGCGGCCCTTGACGTCTTTGAAACCGAACCGCTAGAAGAAGACAACCGCTGGGTGAAACTCAATAACGTAACCCTCACCACGCACATCGCAGGGACGACCACTGAAGTATTCACCAATTCTCCTTACCTCCTTATGGAAGACATGGAAAAATTCCTAAGAGGCGAAAAGGCAAACTTCATACTGAATCCCGAAGTCCTGGATAACGAAGCCTTCAAAGCCTGGGTGAAAGAGGTCAGAGGTCAATGATTACGTCTCTTAATCCACTGCTTGAAGATGCTTATGAAAAAGGCTACGCCGTTGGCGCCTTCAACGTCTACAACTATGAAACCATACGCGCAGTCATTGATGCGGTAAAGGAAACCAAAACCCCCGCCATCATCGCATTTGGCAAGAAATACATCACGAACATGTCTTTGAAAGAGGTTGTCAACCTGGTGCGCACAATGACCGTCAATCTTGATACTGATATCGTGCTTCACCTTGATCACTGCGACGACATATCAATCATCCGTCAGGCGATTGAAGCAGGGTTTACATCCGTCATGTATGACGGCAGTAAACTCTCCTTCGAAGAAAACCTTCAAAACACCCGTGAAGTCGTAGAGCATGCACACAAGTACGCAGTCAGCGTGGAAGCCGAACTCGGGGCCCTGGAACTCGGTACCAATTCCAATGAAGACGAAGGCGAAACCATCTACACTGATCCAGAAGAAGCACGGATTTTCACTGAAAAAACCGGCGTGGACGCCCTCGCAGTCTCGATTGGCACAGTGCACGGTCTTTATAAGGGTGAGCCCAAAATCAGCGTTGAAAGACTCAAGGAAATAAGGAAGAACACGACCATTCCGCTTGTGCTTCATGGAGGATCAGGGACACCTGAAAAAACCATCGAAGCCTGCATCAAGGAAGGCATCACCAAAATCAACGTCAACACGGAGATTTCACACAGTGTCGTGACCCTGTTCAAAGAAACCATTGAGCAGAACGAGAGCGTACACTTCTCTCAACTAAGCGTCAAAGCCTGTGACGTTGCCAAAGACGCCATCAAAAGACATATGAACCGCTACAAACTTGTTTAGTCGAAAGGACGATTTCATGAGTAAACATACCATTGTACTCGACATAGGAACCCAGAGCATGCGTGCGATTTTGTTTGAAAGAAACGGACGCATTGTGAACACCGAACAAGTCGCCTATGATTCCATCTTTGAAGGTCAAAAGGTCGAGCAGGATCCAAGAACCTGGAAGGACGCCTGCATCAAGACCCTGAAAGCGACCAGTGATTACGCCAAAGAAAAGGACATCGAGATCGACATCATCTCAGTGACGTCGCAAAGAGCTTCAATCATCCCAGTCACCAAGCACAACAAGAGTCTTTATAACGCCATCATGTGGCAGGACAAACGCTCGCATGTGCAGTGTGAAAAAATCAAGGAAACCACGTCCGTGAAATCCCTCTATGATAAAACGGGTCTGAGACTCGATGCTTATTTCTCGGCCCCTAAAATCAAGTGGCTCAAGGACACCATGCGCGACGTTTACAATGATGCCTACAAGATAATCGGGGTTCAGGACTTCGTTACCCACATTCTGACAAACCGATTCGTCACCGATCATTCACAGGCTGCACGCACCATGCTTATGGACATCCATACCTTTGAATGGGATGAAGACCTTGTGAAGGCCTTTGATATCGACATGTCCGTGCTTCCTGAGCTAGTGCCTCCTGGAAGCGATGTCGGTATCCTTACACCGTTCATCACTGAAAAAACCGGGCTTTCAAAAGACATAAAGGTCATCCTCGCAGGCGGTGACCAGCAATGCGCAGCGATAGGCCTCGATGTCCTGAGACCCGGTACCCTTGAAGCGAACATCGGCACGGGCTCGTTCATCATCGCTTACGCTGAAGCGCCTGTATTCGATGAGAACATGCGCGTCATATGCAGTGCATCGGCCGTTCCTGGCAAATGGATTGTGGAAGCGGGGCTTCTTACAAGTGGCAACATCTACGAATGGTACAACAAGACGTTTTACGGACAGCATCCAGAGGCCCCCAATCGTTTCAGGACCATCAACAATGAAGTGGACCAAGCGCCTGCAGGCGCGAAGAACCTCATCATGATTCCTCACTTCAAAGGCAGCGCGGCCCCTTATTGGAATCCGCTTTCCACCGGCATGTTTTTCAATACCACACTCGAACACACAAGAGGTGACTTCGCACGCAGCATCCTAGAAGGCATTGCGATGGAGATGAGTGAAAACATCGAACTCATCGAAAATCTTGTGGGATTCGTGGACGTCATTCATGCGGCAGGGGGCCTCACGAACTATGCGACCTTCAACCAGATTCAAGCGGACGTATTCAACAAAGCCGTGAGTGTCTACGATTCTTCTGAAGCGACTGCCCTTGGCGCACTCATAAGCGCCTTGGTTGAAAATGGTGAGTATCCTGATCACCAAAAAGCGTTTGAGGCGCTACGCGGTGAAAGTTTCAAAAAGACTGCGCACGCAAACACCAAGAACGTGGCAACCTACCTCAAGCTCAAAAGAACGAAGAAACACCTCTATCACGCGATCAATGATGCCCACCTCTATACATACATGGCCAAACAGTGACCAAACATCAAACGAACAAAATGCAAGGGTTATCACATTTAATTGTGCAATTAATGTGCGGTTTTTATCGATAAAATCAAAAAATAACATATAAATTCTTGTAAACGCTTGCGTTTATGTTCGTTATATTATATGATGGAATTATAAAAATATGAAGGAGTGAACGTATGTTTAATTTAATGCTTGCTGAATGGACAGTCAACGCCAATCAGATGCTTATCGGTCTTTTGATCGGTGTGGTTGTACTCATTCTACTTGTCACCATGACAAAATTACCTGCTTTCCTGGCAATCATCGTTTCCGCTTTGTTGATTGCACTTATCGGTGGGGTTCCGGGGGACGCCGTCCCAGGACTCATTACTGATGGATTTGGAGGTACGCTCGGTACCATTGGTATCATCATCGGTTTCGGTGTCGTAATGGGGCGTATCTTCGAGGTTTCCGGAGCTGCTGAACAAATGGCTCGATCGTTTATCAAGCTATTCGGTAAGGGGCGCGAAGAACTTGCGCTGACCATTACCGGGTTCATTATCTCCATCCCGATCTTTTGTGACTCTGCTTTTGTCATCCTCTTCCCCATCTCAAAAGCAATCTCACAAAAGACTCGTAAAAACCTTGTTGTCCTCGCCGGGGCCCTCGCAATGGGGCTTGTGGTTACCCACAGCGTCGTTCCACCAACCCCCGGACCCTTGTTCGTTGCTGAAGCGTTCGGTGTAAATCTCGGTCTCATGATCATGTGGGGACTTCTCCTTTCAATCCCAATGGTCACAGCCGGTGTGCTCTGGATTCGCTGGGTCGGCAAGAACCTCATCATTGTTCCTGATGAAGAAGGCAACCATGTCCGTCTTGATGTCGCTGATAAAAACATCGCCGACTTCGATCTCAGTGAAGAACCTTCAAAAGACCTTCCAAGCACATTTATGTCATTCGCGCCAATCGCTGTACCTATCGTACTAATTCTTCTCAACCAGGTACTTGATGGATTTGTAGGCCTCTCTGGATTTTGGGCTGAATTCTTCGGCTTTGTGGGAAGCCCTGTACCAGCGGTCGCAATCGGTGTCATCATCGCCATTTATGGCCTTGGCTACAACATGGACCGCGAAACTGCCTTGAATCGCATGCAAGAAGGTATGCGTTCTGCTGGGGTCATCCTGCTTGTAACGGGCGCCGGGGGCGCACTTGGTAATGTCATCCAGACAACCGGTGTTGGAGACACAATCGCACAAGGCATCGCAGACTGGGGCATCCCTGCCTTGCTCGTGCCGTTTCTGATTTCAACCATTATCCGTTTCATACAAGGCTCAGGGACCGTGGCACTCGTTACATCCGCAACCATCAGTGCCCCAATCCTTGCAAGCCTTGATGTGAGCCCTGTATTCGCCGCACTCGCTGCGATGGTCGGGTCCATCTTCTTCGGATATTTCAACGATTCCTACTTCCACGTTGTCAACCGTTCCATCGGTATCAGAGCCCCTAAGGAACAACTCAAGTTCTGGTCAGGTGCTACGACTGCCGCGTGGGCTGCAGGGTTCATCACAGTTGTCATCCTCAACGCCATCTTCGGCGGATTCGTCGGCGTTTAAACCCCTCTTTGAATTTCCATGGGAAACACTCCAGCTTGCAGGCTTGGGGTGTTTTTCTTTTGGCATTAAAAAAGCCAGCGAGCTGGCTTATTTGATGGTGATATGTGTTTGTACGTTTCCCTTGATAGCCTTGGAAAAAGGACAAAGGCTGTAAGCGTGGTTCACGATGGTTTCTTTTTGTGCAGGATTGACGCCTTCCAGTGTGACAATCAGCTCAAACTCGAAACGCACACCACCATCATCATCCTTTTTAAGATGATTGGTTACACTGACAGAGAAATCATCAACTCTAGTTTCAGCCATTTCCAGAGCTTTGTTCATGGCGCCCGACATACAAGCCGAATACGCGACCGCAACAAGTTCAAAGGAATTCGTTTCACTGGTTTGCTGTTTTGTCATTTCCACTGGGGTTGAGAGTTCAAGATGGATGTTCGATGTTTCGCTTTCCACATATCCGTTTGGACCTTGATATGCGGTCGCACTTCTTTTCAGAATATCTTTCATGGTTTTCCTACTTTCTTTATTTTACGATTGTAGTTTACCACTTATTCATCAATACTCAATTACATTTGCGCTTTCAATGGTTCGCATTGACAAATAAAAAAGAGGTCTAAGCCTCTTTTTCTGGATTATTCGTTGATACGGATGTCGACGTTGCCTTTCATTGCTTTTGAATATGGGCAGAAATTGTAAGCACCCTTGATATACTGGGTTCTTTTTTCTTCATCAACGCCTTCAAGGCTGACATCGAGGTCAATGTCGAATTTGAACCCGCCATCCGGATCTTTTACGAGGTTGCAAGCCACAGTGACTTCGATTGAATCGTAGTCGACCTGGTCTTTTTCAAGCAGGAATTCAAGTGAACTTGCAAAACAAGCACTATACCCTGCGGCGAAGATTTCCTCGGGATTGGTCCTGGCAGTTTCACTGCCACCCATTTCCTTTGGCTTTTCCATTTGTAGGTTCATCTCACCATCCAAGGCTTCGATGGTTCCGTTGCGTCCACCTTTGGTGGTCGCTCTTCTTGTAAGTATTTTCATGTTTTGATCACCTTTCAATTATAGTTTCATATGCAAATCAATGGTAACGCACTACACTGTTAGCGGCAACTCTTACGCTCCTGAATTGTAAAGATTGTAATTAAAGCGTTTGACGTTTTTTTGTAATCATTTCATGTTATTCTATGTATACAATATATTTCCCTTAGAAGGTGATTGAATGTTACTGTTTCTAAAACTTTACGGAATTGCACTAGTCGTATTCTTCCTAGTCGATATGATTTGGCTTGGAGTGATTGCAAAACGCTTTTACAACGAACAGATAGGGCATTTGCTCAAACCAGATGTTAACTGGGCTGCGGCAATTATATTTTATCTTATATTCATTGCAGGTGTGGTCACGTTCGTCCTCATTCCTGCGTGGAATGACGGTACGTGGGTTCAAGCACTGTTGCTTGGTGGATTCTTCGGATTCATCGCGTATTCGACCTATGATCTGACGAATCTTTCCACACTCAAGGATTGGCCGGTGGCTCTTACCATTGTGGATCTCATCTGGGGAACATTGCTCGGAGCATCCACATCGGTGATTACCTACGGCATACTCTACATACTTAGTTAAGCAAAAATAAGGAGGCTGACGCCATGTCTACTATGACACTGGATCACAAACAACTTTACTATTCATTCATGGCTGGTGCAAGAGAAGTCATTGCACAAAAAAATTCATTGAATGCCATCAACGTCTTCCCTGTCATTGATGGAGATACTGGAAGCAATCTGGCCAGTATGATGCACACGATCATCAACGAAAGCACACTTGAAGAGGATGCGACAAAGACACTCGAAAGCATTGCTGATGCAGCGCTTGTTGGGGCCAGAGGCAACTCGGGCATTATATTCGCGCAATATCTTAACGGACTTGTCCGTGCGCTTAAAAGCAAAAATATTATCGATGCGAAACACTACGCAGAAGCGATTAATGACGCAGTTCCCTATGCCTATGAAGCAATCAGCGAACCCGTAGAAGGTACCATGATCACCCTCATGCGCCAGTGGGGAGAGTCCATCAAGACCCTCATGCCTTCAAAAAGGGATTTTCTGGATATACTTCACGAGGCTTTTGAAACACTCAAAAACCAGCTTCAAAAAACAACTGAAACCCTGAAGGTTTTAAAAGATCACAGAGTGGTCGATGCCGGCGCCAAAGGGTTCGTCCATTTCACAGAAGGGTTTATCCGGTTTCTCAAAACCGGTGAAGCCGTGGATGTTCCAATGGAAAAAGTCGAAAAGCTCGAAGTAACGCACGCAGACGTGCACGAAGAAACCTATCGTTACTGCACTGAAGCTTTGATAAGCGGAAAAAATCTCGACCCCAAAACCATTCGTAAAGCGGTCGAAGCTTCAGGTGATTCACTCGTAGTCGCAGGCAACGAAAACAAATTGCGCCTTCACATCCACACAGACAAGCCGCAGGATGTTTTCTTCACCTTGCGTTCATTTGGACATATCGAAGACCAGAAAGTCGATGACATGGTCAAACAACACGAAATCATTCACAACAAGAAACATCCTATCGCCCTCGTCACCGATTCCATTGCGGATCTCCCACAATCCTACATTGACGACCACCAGATTCAGGTCATTCCTCTTAATCTTTTCATTGAAGGGTCCAACTACTATGATCGCCTGACCATTACCGCAGAGAAATTCTATCAGATCATGGACGAAGTCAAGACTTATCCGACGAGCGCACAACCGAACCTTAAACAGATCGAGAACCTCTTCTCCTTTCTTTCAAGCCATTATGAGAAGATTCTTGCGATTACGGTTTCATCGAAAATGAGCGGAACATACAGCGTTCTCAAAAAAGCCGCTGATTCGCTCGACAGTGATACCGAAATAGAAATCATCGATTCCCGCCAGAACTCAGGTGCACAAGGTCTCCTTGTCATGGAAGCTCAGGAAATGATTGAAGCGGGCAAATCCATCTCTGAGATCAAGGCGAAAATCGAACGCTCGAGAGAGCTTTCGAAGATCCTCGTTTCTGTACAAACGCTTAAATATATGGTAAGATCGGGGCGAGTAGGCAAGGTCACTGGCATCATTGGTAAACTTGCCAACTTGAAGCCTGTCATCTCTATTGATGATGAGGGAGAAGGCATGATTTATGCCAAGGGTCTTTCCATAAAAAGCAGCGACAAACGCATACGCAATGTCATCGAAGACAACAAGGATTCGATCAGACGCTATGTGATTGTCCACGCGAAAGGGGATGCTCGAGCCGAAGGATACGCTCAAGCATTCACCGAAATTCTCGGATTTGAACCCGAATACGTCATGAATATTTCTCCTATCGTTGCCATGAATGCAGGCCTCGGGACAGTGGCTGTCGCTTTCCAAAAGTAACTGACACTTAGAAGGAGGAATCATGCATGCCAACCATGTTTTTATGGGCACTTGTATCAATTCTCGTAATGTTTCACATCGCATTTTTCATCGCACAATCGAAAAAGGACTTTTCCGTAGTCGATACATTCTGGGGGCTCGGTTTCGTAGTTACCGCAGTCGCTCTTTTCACACTCAACCTCGTACAAAGAGGGACCTTTGACGGACCGACGTTCTTTCTCACGTTGCTTGTTGTTGTCTGGGGTGTGAGACTCTCCTTGCACATTCAAAACCGAAACAGAGGCAAAAAAGAGGATTACCGCTACCAGCAGATGCGTGAAAAATGGGGCGAACACGCCACCAGAAACGCATACTTCAAAATCTTTTTGGGTCAAGCGGTACTTCAGTACATCGTCGCACTGCCAATCATCCTGATCAACGCTTATCCAGGCACCCCCGCTTACGGTACGCCCGTGATGTGGGTCGGAATCCTCATCTGGGCCATCGGATTTTACTTCCAGGCTGTTGGCGACGCACAGCTCAAGACATTTACACGCAAACCGTCCAACAGGAACCGTGTCATGTCATCAGGTCTTTGGCGGTATACAAGACATCCGAACTACTTCGGTGAATCCGCGATGTGGACCGGACTCGGTCTTCTCGCGCTTTCAAGCACCACGTGGGTCGGTTGGTTCGCACTCGCAAGTCCTGTCGTCATCACGTTCTTGCTTCTCTTCATTTCAGGCGTACCACTGCTTGAAAAACAAATGGAGAAATCAAGAGGCAAGGAATGGCAGCTATACAAGAAGAAAACCAGCAAGTTTTTCCCGCTTCCTCCGGACAAGAGCATCATCGTGTCCAAGGAAAAAGATGAAATGATGGATCTTGACCCTGACGCAATACGTAAAACCAAATAAACCAAAAAAATGGCACACAAGCAATATTCAAAGCTTGTGTGCCTTTTCTTATGGTGTGACTATTTTACCCGTTGTACACTTCGAAATTGCCTTGTTCGGCGTCCTGAATGAGTTTGACCGCATTGTGCGCGGCGTCCATCACAGACATTGTCTTGAGCGGTTTGCCTTCGAAGCGTGACATGTCAACGTCATAATCATCACTCGCGATGATAGCGGCCTGTGCTTCTTTGATGTCTTCTTCATCCAGTGCGTTTTTGGCGCCACTCGCACCGACGGATTCAACTTTGATGTCCACGCCGAGGACCATGGCGGCCTGTTCGAGATTGGAGACGGTCAGCTTGGTGTTTTCAATACCTTCGCTCGTAGCGACTACTGCGACTATTTTCATAGTTTCCTCCTTTGATAGTTTCTGATTTCATTTTATCATTTAATCCGCAAGGTTAAAAGAAAAATAAAAGGGAATGCGTAGGCATCCCCTTTCAAATCAAAGCTTATTTGTCTGAAGACTGGCCAGAAGATTCAGTGGCAGTGTCTTCAGGTTGACGCTTGTTTGCGATGAATATCTGATGCAAGAACGGCAGTGATATGAGGACTAGGACGGTCACGATAAGTGCGGCTTCATGGTAGGTAGCAAGTGTTCCTAGAATACTACCAACAACTGTGAAGTCAGCGTCACCGAACGTAGTTTGTGCAAACCCGAGATCACCTAGAACCGGAAGCAACAAGAGTGGTAGGAAGGTAATGGCGAGACCGTTGAAGAATGCACCAACGAAAGTCCCAAGACGTCCACCAGTCGCATTCGCGAATACACCGGCACCAGCACCTACGAAGAAGTGTGGTACAACGCCTGGCAGGATGGCATTTTCGGCACCTACGGCAATCAGGATTCCAAGACCGACGACACCACCGAGGAATGAAACCAGGAACCCAATCAATACTGCGGTTGGTGCGAATGGATAGACAACCGGAATATCGAGCGCGGGTTTGGCATCTGGTACGATTTTGTCGCTGAATCCTTTGAACGCAGGCACGATTTCATCGATAACCATACGTACACCTTGAAGGATGATATAAACACCGGCTGCGAATGTGATACCTTGAAGGATGGCGAAGATGATGAAGTTCTGTTCTACACCAAGCTCATCTGCAAGGAATGCAGGGCCTGCAGCGATGCCAACGATTAGATAAAGCACAACCATCGTAAGACCGATTGCTACCGATGTATCTCTTAGGAATGCAAGGCCTTTGGGGAATTTGATATCTTCAGTAGACTTGGAATTCTTACCGACTACTGAGCCGATCCATGAACTGATTACATAGGTTACGGTACTGAAGTGACCGAGGGCGATGTTGTCCTTGCCTGTAATCTTGCGCATGTAAGGTTGGGCAAGTGCCGGGAAGAACGCCATGACAAGCCCGAGCATAAGACCACCAAATACGTAAAGCAAGATACCATCAAGGCCGCCAACTTTGAATACGACCGCAATCAAGGCTGCCATGAAAAGCGTATGGTGCCCTGTTAGGAAGATGTATTTAAGCTGACTGAAGCGTGCCACCAGAATGTTGGTTGCCATACCGATGACCATGATGATTGCTGTGGCTGTTCCGTAATCTTCCAAAGCTGTCGCGGTGATCGCTTCATTGTTCGGAACGACCCCTGACATGTTGAAAGCTTCTTGGAACATTGAACCAAATGGTTGAAGTGAGCCAACAACAACGTCGGCCCCTGCTCCGAGAATCAAGAATCCGAGAATACCTTTGAAGGTTCCTCTGAGTACTTCGCTGGAGCGTTTCTTTTGAGCGATGAGCCCAATAAGAATGATGACACCTATCAAAATTGCAGGTGTGGAGAGAAAGTCTAAAATAAACTGTCTTACTGCATCCATGTTACTCCTCCTTGAATCTATTTTTTTATTTTTTTAACCAATCTAATCTTCTTTGAGATAATCTTCGAGTTTTTCGCGAAGTTCATCCATGTCGAATAGATTGCTTAAAGACACGACGGGTCCATATCTCTCACAGCTTTCTGTGAGATCGTTGCCACAAATGAGCAAATCTGCTACGCCTTCGTAGGCGCTGCCCACGTCCGAGTGTTCAACATCGACATCATCGTAACCCATTTCCTTGAGTACTTTTTCTACATTGGTTTTCACGATGAAGCTGCTGCCAAACCCCATTCCACAAAGAATCATGACTTTATTTAGTTTCTTCATGCTTGTGCCTCCTAATCAATAGAATTTTAGTGAAGAATATTATGAGTAGTTTTCAATGAGCTTTAGGATTGTTTCCTTGTCTTTTGCTCCAAGAAAAGCTTCCATGTTTTCCATGAGCATCTTGGACATCTGACTGAGCGCTTCCAGGTGCTCGTTTTCGTTGCTTGCGGCCAAGGTAATGATGGCTCTTGCGTATCTGTCCTTTTCTTCACTGAAATTGACAGGTTCTTCAAGCATGAGCAAAGACATTCCAAGTGCGTTCGCACCGTCCTCGGGACGGGCGTGTGACAAGGCGATCATGGGGGCAATGACAATGTAGGGGCCAATGCTTTTAACATTCTCAATAACCTTGTCCAGATACTTCTTTTCAATAATGCCTTTATCGAGTAATACTTTGCCACTTTCATAGATTGCCTTTTCATAGTTCTCAACGGAATCCCTGAAAGTGATATGGTCCTTTTTCATGACATCGCTTAACTTCATTCATTCACCTCTCTTGGTTTTATTATTAGAATGAAATACGCTTACATTCTGATTTTATATTACTACAATAATTAAAATAAGTAAATAAATTTTAAGGATTATGGATTATTTTTTCGCTTTGCAGGTCTTTCTCATTGTATAATGTATTTGGTTTGAATGTCAAACATGATACGATGTACTATAAGTCCATATTTGAAATACATTCGCCTGCCGCCTTCATGTTGCGGTTTGTTTAAACCGTATTATTTCTAATTTATCGAACTCTTTGCTATAGTGTATGTGTAATGAAAGGTGGTGATGGCATGCAGGTATTTTATATGCTGATGCTTACGTTCCTCGGGTTTGTTTCTTTCATTCCCGTCATAAAACTCTCCCAGCACAAGGATTACGAACCCTTCAGACCCTTGAGGGACTTTGTGCTCGTGGTATTCATCTGGACGTTTGTGCTTTTGTTCAAATTCCTGATATTCCACTTGCCCAACTACTTGGCATTTGCTTATTATCTGCATTTGTTTGGGTATGTCGCAATCATCGCTGCCATCGTGCTGTTCATCCGCACGGTATTTCACTTCATGGGCAAGCCGTTTTCAAAAACAGTCAACCGCATAGCCATCGTCTACGTTCTTGCCTGGGCTTTAATTGTTTTCACCAATGAATTCACAAACATTGTGGTGCTTAGTGGTGCTTCTGATATTGACGCCATCTACGACCTCATGCATATGGAGATGCATCCTTTCTTCTTGGCCCACACATTCCTCGTTTACACATTACTGGGTATGACGCTCATCACGCTTTATATCAACCTCATTAAGAGAAAACGCGCGAATCTTTACCGTGTGCCAAGGTATGTATTCGCAGGCATGGTCATCCTGGCCGTCGTATTCAACATCATCCATAATTTTGTCTATACCTTTTATCTGGATCCGAGTTATGTGGCCATCGTCGTCTTCTCCTATGTGCTCTATACAATGATTTACAAGCGGGACCTCGGGTTCATACTTGTTTCAGAGAGTCGCAAGACACTGCTTAAAAACATGCATGAGATGTATTTTGTGGCCGATGACACTGATACCCTTGTGGACTGCTCGGATGCTCTCAGAGCCGATTATGGTATTACTAAAGGTTTGTCAATCACGGATGCGCTTATCAAGCTAAAAGACAAAGCCGTTTTGTATCAAAATATCGACAGAATTGAAGACAAATCCAAAGACGTCCCTTACCTTAATACCCTGCACAAGACCTTTTCTCCTGATAACTACACCGTCAAAGGGACATTGTATCTCTTTTATGACGAGTCCAAATTCGTCAGACTGGTTGAAAAGCTTGAGTATCTGAGGTCTTACGACGAAATGACCGGGCTTTACAACCGCAATCACTTTGAGCGTTCAATTGACACTCTCGACAGAAAGTTTGATACGTTCGGCGTCATCGTTTCTGATATCAACGGTCTCAAACTGTTCAACGACTATTTCGGTCACAAGGCGGGCGATGATTTGATTATTCGTTATTCAGACGTATTGAAACGCGTCACAGCCTCCTACGATTCAGTCAGTCTCATACGCATGGGCGGTGACGAATTTGCCATATTCATCGGAAATGCGACCAAGGACATGCTTGAAACCATTAAAAAAGCCCTCCATGAAATGACCTATCATGAAAATCCGCTCAGACGCATCAGCATCTCCATCGGATCTGCGATAAGGGATGATGGCGAATCTCTTGAAGCCACACTTCTAAGAGCTGACACCCGTCTTTACACCATGAAAAGAGAAACGTCTTCACAGTACAAGAACCGGTTCTTGAAAGCGTATGAAAAATCACCAAAAAAATAACCACGGATTTTTATCCGTGGTTTTCTTTTGGAGTGGATCGCATGAACCATATGACGTGAATCAGGGCTGTGAGCATGAAGAGGGGTAGCAAGACGATTGCCGGCATGCCAGGTTCACCAAGCAGCATGCCTGCGACGATTTTGGCACTGAGCGCAAGCATGAGAAGGCTCAGAAACACCAACACCATGTTCATGAACAAATACCCGTGTCGGGTCTTTTTGAACCCGAGATAGCCACTCAGGAACACCCAGGGAAGGAAAAACGCGAGATCCGCCCCCTGAACGACCAGCGTCGTGTAGTGATCAAGCGGCCTTGGAATCTGGGAACTGCCGATGATTGAAGGCGCGATGAGAGAAAGCCAGAGAAGCCCCATCACCGATGCGATGCCCATGACGCTCAGGCCAGCGAACGTGGCCTCTTTTTCATTGATGGGTGTGGTCTTTGCGAGCGTTTTGAGTTTGTGGAAAAGATAGATGAACAGATTGAGAGAAATCCCTGCGAGCAGGACATAGATGATGAATAACTGGTTGTAGGTGGCCATGAATAGATAAAGCGTGTAAGTCAGGGCAATGTACGCCACTGCGCCTGTGAAAAGCACCATTTTCCCTGGGCTTTGAGGATCGTAGACAAGCGCCCCCAAAAGCAATAGCGGAACGGCTATGAAAAGCGTGACAAGATCCTGGGCTGCGCCCATGTAGGCCATGACTTCGCCCATGTGTCTGTAGACGCCTTCCCCAAACAGATAAACCACTTCGCCTCTTAACGTGATGAAGGGGTAGGCCTGAGCATCTAGAAAAAGGGTTCTGATGCCTGAAAACGTCGCTACAAAAACGAGCAGCGCGATAGCGAATGACACAAGCAGTATGCGGGTTTTGTTCATGAATACCTCCGGTTATCTGGAATGTTTTTTCCTGATGTAGCGGTTGATGAATTTAATGAAATCAAGATCGAAATCCTTTTCAATGATGGCTCGGTATTTTTTGAAACGCTCGCGGTTGTCCGTGATTTCCAAAGCGCAGTAACACCGGTAAAGGTTTTCCTCAAATGGAGCTTTCATGTTTTTCTTGAAGTACGAAAGCGCCTTGAAGTAATAGAATATGTAAAAAAGATGGGTCTGCTTGTAAAGGTTACCGCGCTCAAGGGCGATGTCTGAGAGTTCTAGCACCTTATCGAGATTGTTTTTGAGACCATACGCTTTCGCAAGACGCATGAGGATGATGGGGTGAATCATCTCGTTGCCTCCGCTCATGATGCGGTCCTGGTTTTCATAGTAGACCGTCAGTCTCACGAGAATCGGCGTATGCTTCTCCTTGGGAAGAAAATCAATGAGACTGCTCATCACAAGCATTTCAATGTCGGTGAGGTACTCGTGTTCAAGAATCTCAGGATAATGGATGAGTTGCTTGATTTTCTCGGTGACATCGCTTTTGGAAAGCGCCTGCTTGTAAAATTGACTGATTGTTTTCGCAAACTCGTAAAAAAGCCTGCTGTCATTGTCAAGAATATTCATGGTGTTCAGTGTTTTTTCAAGGCTTTTTTCAGTGGCACGATCCTGGTTGACGACCGCGTTGTAAAACATGCTGATGGTCCGGTTTTGCTCGTGCTTTTCGCGTTCTATCTGCGTGATGAGCTTGCGTGTAGAGAGTCCAAGTTTTTCCGCGAACTTCTCAAGGGTCGAAAAGGCTATCTGGGATTCCCCGTTTAGATAGCGATGGTACTGCCTTGATGAGACAATGTCTTCGATGAATTCAGACTGGGTGATGTTCCGCCCGAGGCGGATATTCTCCAGATATTTGACGATTTCCTGAGACTGCACAGAATCACTTCTTTCACGGGGTTTTTTTTAGTTTGACAATAGTCTGGCGTTGAAAGCGACGATAACGGTACTAAGCGACATGAAAATCGCACCGACTGCCGGTGAAATCACAATGCCAATCGAATAAAGCACACCGGCCGCAAGCGGGATGGCAAGAATGTTGTAGCCGCTTGCCCAGGC
>JBNJEC010000022.1:0-17674 GCA_051745505.1 Bacillota bacterium | reverse complement strand
TGGCGTTCTGGGAGGGATTCGAACCCCCGACCGATGGCTTAGAAGGCCATTGCTCTATCCCCTGAGCTACCAGAACTCAAACCTATGTTATTATATAATAACCGATTGAAAAAGTAAAGTGGAAACGTACTAAAAAAAGCGATGTTTTCATCGCTTTTATTGGTTGTCTGATTGATTTTCAATGTTGTCTAGAAAACAGTGATCCAGATTCTTGCAGTTTTCGCCATCGTGGTTCTTGCATTCACCTTCAACAACCACCTGAAGTTTCTCGATTTCAAAACCGTCGAAGATGGGATGGTTTTTAATCATGTCAAAAAGATCGGAATTGTTGATCTCGATGATCTTGTTGTTGACACGGCACGTTACGTGGATGTGGGAATCCGCGGAGTGCGAGGTGTCGTCAATCGTGAGATCGTAGTGTTTCTTTCCGTTGATGAAGATCTGGGTTACGATTTTGTGTTCCTGGAGGAAGTCTATGTTGTTGTAGACGGTCCCAAGATTGTGGAAACCACGTTTTTTGAGTTCCTGATGGATTTCCTGTATGGTCAGATGTCTACCTTCGAGTACATCGATTATGGCTCTTCTTTGCTTTGTGATGCGGACATTGTTCTTTCTCAGTTCCGCAAATATTTCTTCTTTTTTATCCATTTTCATCACCTACTTTGTATATTATCATTTTTCTAAATAAAAGGGTAGCAATACACACAAAAAAAGTTGCACGGATTTCCGTGCGACTTTTAGTGGTTGAACTTGTCCCTGAGTGCCTTCGCTATTTTCGGCGGTGCGAAGGTTGAGAGATCGCCATCGAACTGTGCGATTTCCTTGATGGTCGTACTGCTTAGGAAGGAATACTTGTTGTCGGTCATGAAGAAGACCGAGTCAATACGCTTGTCAAGCACGCGGTTCGCATGGGTCATCTGGAACTCGTATTCGAAATCGGTGAGAGCTCTCAGTCCACGGACGATATGGGTCGCGCCGAGTTTGTGCGCGTGGGCGACGGTGAGGTCGTGAGAGGTCTCGATTTCTATGTGGTCGAGTTTGTCTTCACAGGCGTCCTTGATCATTGCGATGCGTTCATCTTCTGTGAAGAGTGTTTTCTTGTGGGGATTGACACTTACCAGGATAATCAGTTTGTCAAAAATCTTGAGCGCTCTTTTGACAATGTCCATGTGTCCGTAAGTGATTGGATCAAAAGACCCGGGATAAACACCTATTTTCATCTAATCGCTCCATTCTAGGAAAGTCAGGCTGGTAATGCCGTATGTGCGTGTTTTCGTGATTTGAAACGCATCCGGTATGTGAAGCGTTTCACCGGTTTCATGCAGGATGGCGATGAGACCGCCACTTGACAAAAGACCTTTATCTTCAATGATTTCAAGGCTTTTGTTCGCGAGATCCTTGTTGTAGGGCGGATCAAGCATGATGACATCATAAGGTGTATCGAAACGCTTGAGCATACTGAGTGCGTCGCCTTTTTCAAGTGCGGACCTGTCTTCAAGTCCGAGGTCGGACGCGTTGTCAGTGAGAACCTTGAATGCGACGCTGTCCATTTCACAGAATGTGGCGGCGGCTGCACCTCTTGAGAGGGCTTCGAAGCCAAGGGCACCACTGCCGGCGAAGAGATCGAGCACATGCGTGCCGCTCAAGGGCGGCAGCATGTTGAAAAGATTTTCCTTGACCCGATCTCGTGTGCTTCTTGTGCCCTTGTGGGGCACTTCTTTGATGATGCGTCTTTTAAGCGTGCCTGCGATGACGCGCATTACGCACCGTAGGTGATTTTCTCAACGGCTTCCTTGTCCAGTGTGCTCACGAGCACTTCAAGAAGCTTGAGAAGACTCTCATAATCGCCTTCGTGGACGATGGAAGTGTGTGAATGGAGGTATCTGACCGGCAATGCAAGGGCCACGCTTGGAACGCCTGAACGGCTGAGATGGATTTTTCCTCCGTCGGTGCCTCCGCGCTTGAGGGAGGTAAGCTGGTAAGGAATGTCATTTTCTTCACACGCGTTGATGACGAAATCACGCATGCCCTTGTGGCCGACCATGGAGCTGTCTGCGATCATGATCGCGACGCCTTCACCGAGTTTGGTTTCCTTGTCGCCACCGGGGAAGTCATAAGCGATGGTGGTATCGACTGCGATTCCAATGTCAGGATTGACATGGAAGGCACTGGTGCCTGCGCCTCTCAGACCGACTTCTTCTTGGACGGTGCCTACACCGTAATAAACATTCGGATGGGCCTTGGTTTCAAAGGTTTTGAGAGTGTCAATCGCGGCGGCGCAGCCTACGCGGTTGTCCCAGGCTTTGCCGAGAAGATACTTTTTGTTTGAAAGTTCGACGCTTTGAATGAACGGGGTGATCATGTCACCGGTTCTGATGCCAAGTTTTTCGGCTTCTTCTTTGTCATCCACACCGAGATCGAGATACATGTCATCCATTTTCATCGGTTTCTTGCGTTCTTCTTCGGTTAAAATGTGTGGCGCTTTGGCGCCGATGACACCGCGGATGCGCTCACCTTTTGATGTGGTGATTTCCATTTGCTGTGCGAGCATGACCTGACTCCACCAGCCACCGGCCGGTATGAACTTGACGTAGCCTTCATCGGTGATTTTCTTGACCATGAAGCCCACTTCGTCCATGTGACCTGCAACCATGATGCGCGGTCCGTCTTTTTTGCCTGTCTTTTTGGCGATGACGCTTCCCAAATTATCGGTCTCTACGCTTTCAGCGTAAGGGGCCATGGCCTCTTTCATGTAGTCACGAACTTCTTTTTCCTGTCCGGGGATGCCTCGTAGCATCGATAGTTCCTTGAGTATCTTTTTCATAGGGTTCGCCTCCTGAGTGGTTTGGTTTATTTGGTGTTTGACGTGTCTTTTTTGGATGGTTCCTCTTTAGGGGGTTCTTGTGTCGCTTCAGACTTTTCTGATTGTGTGTCGACTTTTTGTGGTTTTTCCTTGGATGGGCGTGCCTGAAGGATTTGTATGCCCGCGAATACCAGCAAGAGTCCATAAAGCGTCACGATGCCGAATACGCCGTATTGAAGGTAGGCTTCGCCCTGGATGCCTGAAAAGAGCATATAGGCGCCAAGGGTCATGAGTGCGATGATGATGAGAAACTTCTTGAACGATCCGCTGATTTTGAGCAGTTGCAAGGTAAGCAGATAGGTAAAGCCTCTTAAGTAAAGCACAAACCCAACCATGCGTGATGCGTTGGCGGCTTCTACCATTAAATAGATGCCGATGCCGAGTGCGATAAGCAGTTCGACGACCAGGATGATGGTCGCATTTTTGTCAGTCGTACGTTTGAGATCGAGATAGAACCTGTAGATGGACACGATGATGATGAGTCCCGCAATGATGTAGACGATGGCGTCTTCAAGCCAGGTGGTGAAGAACATGGCCGTAAGCGCCAAGCCTACGAGGATGATTCCGAGAACGATGTTCAGAATCGGATTTTTCGTGACGAAGTTTTTCATTGTTTAGCCTCCTGAGTGCGTTTGGTTTCTTCTTGTAGTTTCTTTTGCTGGTTGTCAAGGATGCGTTCAAAAACACTGAAAAAATTCTTGAGTTCTCTTCCCTTGATGTTTTCAGTGAGGGCGTCCGCACAGGTCATTTCAACCTGTGATACCTGATCACAGAGCATGTTGCTCCTTTCAGTCAGTTGGATATGCATAAGGCGCTTGTCTTCAGGGTCCTTGGTTCTGATGATGAGGTTTTGTCTTTCAAGTCTTGATAAGACGCCTGAGAGTGTGGCTTTATCGGTATCCATATAAACAAGGATTTCCTTGGCTGTGAGAGACGAGTGGGTCTTGATGGTCTTCAGTACCTGGTACTGTGCATAGGTCAGGGAGAACCGTTCAAGAATCTTGTTCATGAGTCTTTTGTGAAGCAAGGCACTCTTGTTGATGATCTCACATATTTTGTCATTCATCTGTGTTTCCTCCTCGGTCATTATAGGTAGTACACAAATCATTATACTTTGTTTTGAAAATTTGTCAAAAGAAAACCCCTTGCAATTTCGCCGTTTTTTTAATATTGAAGGCGTTTTGCAAGGGGATGGTCAATAAGTTTGTCTAGCTAACGATTTGATCTCTGTCTCGTTCTTCGTCACTCGGCATGTCATACCCTTTTGAAGGTCTGTCCTGATCTTCTTTGGACGCCTCGTCTGATTTGCTCATGGTTTTTCGTTTACGATACATATTGTATCCGTTGAACGAATCATAACTGAGGTATGCAGACCCCATCATTGCGAGCACAATGAACAAAATCACGAGGTCTTCACTGTTGAAGCCGCGGTAAAGAATCAGGGTTGCAAGTACGATGGCGGCGATATGGAAGAAATAGGTGACATGGTCGCCCTCTTCATGCCCGCTTGAAAGGCCGTAGAAATGAATCATGCCGCGAGCGAGCAGTACGCCTCCTACCAAGTAACCGAATATTTCACCGAGGCCCTCTTCACTGGTGAGCGCCACGGTAATGAATAGCGCACCTACGAGAATGTTCAAGGTGATTTCAACGATATTCATGGTCTTTATGAGGTCGTTTTTCTGACTTCTCACATAGGGAATGAGTCTGATAAGGGCGTAGATGATGATGATGACCCCTACGAATGCTTCGATCAACACGGCGACATTGATGAAAAACAGTGTCAAGGCAAGTGCCAACAGGAGTGCAGCTCCCACGGCTTTGATAACCCAACTATACACATGCACGGTGGTTGATAATTTACTCATTTAACATCATCCTTCTTTTTGGTTTCTTACTATCTTCATTATAAATTGCAATCATGAAAATAACAAGCAATATAGGTTTATTCGTGTTTTTTGGCAAACGAAAAGCCCAATGAATGAGAAACCGCTCGTCTGCAGAACCGGAATTCTACTATGGGGGTGACCTCTTGTCCAAACCTTCAGGATTCCCGCATTGCAACGGGCATTCGTACACCAGTCGGACCTCGGTCCCTTATATTATAAGTTGGGGTCGCACCTGAGCGGTTTCTCATTCAATGGGCTTTGTTAATCTCATTATAGTTCACTTGCGGGTTTTAGTCAATCAAGTGACACTTGAGAAAGGGGTGATTTCAGACAAACAAAAAGCCACGGAGCTAGCCGTGGCGGTATGTTAGTTTTTGAGAAGTTCGTCGATGATTTCGTCTTTTTTGAGTTTTGAATAGCCTGAGATGTCTTGTTCCTTGCAAAGTTCTTTGAGTTCGTCGACTGTTTTCTCTTCAAGGGCTTCACGGGTGAAGCTGTTAGAAGCGGTTTCTTTTTTGGTTTCTTTCTTTGGAGCTGCGGGTTTCGCTTTTCCTGAAAGGCCTTCTTGTGCGGTTTCGCATAGGCCTTTGAAACCTTCTGCGTCATTTACGGCGATGTCTGCAAGCATTTTGCGGTTGATTTCGACACCAGCGGTTTTAAGACCGTTGATAAGTCTTGAATAAGACATTCCGTTTTGACGGGCTGCGGCGTTGATGCGGGAAATCCAAAGTTTGCGGAAATCACCTTTACGTTTTTTTCTATCTCTATAAGCGAATTCATACGAATGCATGACTGCTTGTTTGGCTGTTTTGAATAGTAGATGTTTAGAACCGAAATAGCCTTTGGCGAGCTTTAACGTCTTTTTGCGACGTTTGCGCGCTACGGTTCCACCTTTAACTCTTGGCATTGTCTGTTCCTCCTTGAACGTAGATTATTTGATTGGGGCTAGTTGTTTTCTCAAGCGTTTCATGTCGCTGCTATCGATGAAGTTCGCATTGCGGTTACGTCTGATAGCGGATTTGCTTTTGTTACCTTTTAAGTGAGAACGGTTGGCATGCGGGACTTTGATTTTCCCTGATGCTGTACGTTTTACGCGTTTTTTTGTCGCGGAATGGGTTTTCATTTTTGGCATGATTGGCCTCCTTTATTTGTCTTTTTTAGGGACGAGTGTCATAATCATCGTCCTTCCGTCCTGTTTGGGACGGGACTCGAAGTCGGCGATGTCTTTCATACGGTCTGCAAAATCCATCATGACGCTGCGGCCTTGATCGGTATGGGCCATTTCACGTCCACGGAAGCGGATTGAGACTTTGAGCTTGTCGCCATCTTCAATAAACTTGCGGCCCTTTTTGAGTTTGGTCTCAAAATCGTGTTCTTCGATTTTCGGTGATAGACGAAGTTCTTTGAGGTTCATGATGTTTTGTTTTTTCTTCGCTTCTTTAGCCTTTTTCTGCTGTTCGTAGCGATACTTGTTGTAATCCATGAATTTGGCAACCGGCGGTTTCGCGTTCGGTGCGACAAGGACGAGGTCGAGACCACGTTCTTCTGCGAGGCTCAGAGCTTCGCTTTTGGATTTGACGCCTAGCTGAGTTCCGTCTTCACTGATGACCATCATCTCGCGGGCACGGATGTCTTCATTGACATTGCCGTCGCCTTTTTTCTTGCGAGGGGCACCACGTTTGGGGTTTCTTCTTTTAATGTGTGTTCACCTCCTGGGTTTTGGGGGAAACAAAAAAGTGTGCGTGCATATAGCACCCACACAAAACAACGATTTTAATCGTAGCGTTGACCTATTGATTCATCAATCAGGTGAGCGTGGGTACGCTTCTTTCCACCAATTATTTAATTTTTACTGTACTTATTGTAGCACAAAGTTGCTGTTTGTCAACAAAATCATTTCGATTTGGGATCTTTTGCATCTTGAACGGTTTTTCCCTTGGGTTTGATGAGGTTGCGCGCGTAATCCGCCTTGTTGATCTGCTTGTTGCGTGCAATCGCGAGTGAACCGCTTGGGATGTCTTCAGTCACGGTTGAACCGGCCGCGATGAAGACGTTGTCTTCGACGCTGATCGGTGCAATCAGGTTGGTGTTGCACCCGATGAAGACATCATCCCCGATATGGGTCTGGTGTTTTTCCTTGCCATCGTAGTTGACGGTGATGCTGCCACAGCCGAAGTTGACGTTGGCACCGGTCGTGGTATCACCGATGTAGGCAAGGTGTGAGGCTTTCGTGTTGCTTCCTGTGGTTGATTTCTTGATTTCGACGAAGTTGCCGATTCGATTGTCTCTGCCAATGTTGGCGTTGCTTCTTAGGTGTGCGAACGGCCCTACAGTGGCGCGTTCATGCACGACGCTGTCGTAGACTAGACTGTGTTGAACGGTGACGTTTTTGTGGATGATGCCGTTGTGGATCTCCGTATTCGGGCCGACGTGTGAGCCTTCTGCGATGGTTGATTCGCCGGTGATGGTGGTGTTTGGATAAATGGTCACGTTTTCTTCGATGCGTACGTTATGACCGATGGTAATGGTTTCTGGGTTGATCATGGATACGCCGCTTTTCATGAAGTCACGATTGATCGAATCACGAAGCACTTTTTCAGCGATGCTGATCGCATAAAGATCGTTGACCCCCATCACGATGGAGTTGTCTCTGATTGTATAGGTGCCTACGGTGTAGTCATGACGCATGAGATGCACGATGTCTGTGAGGTAGTATTCGTCACGGTAGGCGCTTTTTTCAATGTTTTTGAGAATCTTGAAAAGGTATTGATTGTCAATCGCGTAAATCCCCGTATTGACTTCCTGGATGTTTCTTTGTTCTTCGGTGCATTCCTTGTCCTCGACAATGGATTCGATTTTACCGTATTTGTCGCGGATGATGCGCCCATAGCCTTTTGGATCGTTGAAGTTCGTGGTGACGACGGTGAGGTCGTTTCCGAGTTTTTCGTGGGTTGAGAGTATATTGTCGATGGTGGTTTGATCGATCAGGGGCATGTCACCAAGCAAGATGAGTGTGGTGCCTTCTTTTTTGCCAAGCACCTCTTCTGCGGACATGGCCGCATGACCGGTGCCAAGCTGTTTTTCCTGATAAGCGAATGAAACGCGCCCATCGAGAATATCTTCAATGACCTTTCGCTGGTGGCCTACGACCACGCAGGTTTCATCAATGGTTGAGGTTTCGAGACTTTCGATGATGTATTCAATCATCGGTTTTTTCAGTATTGGAAATGCGCATTTCGGCAGTTTGGTTTTCATTCTGGTGCCCTTACCAGCAGCAAGCACGAGTGCGTATTTATTCATGAGTATCCCTTCCTTGTTGTTCAAGAATGACTGTTTTGAGTTTTTCGATGGTTTTGTCAACCGTTTCCCTATCCCTATGGGAAACCGTGACGCGTATGACCGGCTCGGTCCCGCTTTTTCTGATGAGGACCAGACTGTCTTTGCCAAGGGTCTTCAAAGTGTCCTTGACGGCTTTTTGAGTCTTTTTGGTATCGGCAAGCGAGGTATCAATATCATGAATGTTTTCCATCGTTTGCGGATAAATCTCGACATTTTCACATACCTTGTCAAGGGAACGTCTTCTCTTGTTCAAGACTTCCATGACCTTCGCCGCAACCAAAACGCCATCCCCCGTTTGAAGGGTGTCGCGCATGATGATGTGGCCGCTGTTTTCTCCGCCAAGCGCGTAGCCGTGTTTCTGCATTTCAAGCGATACGTTGCGGTCGCCCACATTCGTCCGGACAACCTTGATGCCTGCGTCATTGAACGCCTTGACGATGCCTGGATTGCTCATCTTGGTGAGCACGACGGTATCTTTTGAGAGCGTGCCTTCTTCTTTCATGTGCGTCGCAAGCACATAAAGAAGCATATCGCCATCGTAGAGTGTGCCCGTATGGTCGACGGCAAGCACGCGGTCTCCATCTCCATCAAAGGAAAAGCCTATGTCGCAGCCTTTTTCAGTGACGGCTTCCTGGATGGCTTCGATGTGCATCGAGCCACAGTCTCTATTGATATTGGTCCCATCGGGTGTGGCGTGAATCTGCTCGGTATGGTCGACGAGCGGTGTCAGTATTTCATTCGCGACTTCATAAGTCGATCCGTTCGCGGAATCGTAGCACACGTTCAGATTCATTTTTGGAAGATTCAGTTTTTCAAAGAGCGCTTTGTACGCTGCGAGTACGTCGTCTGTAAAGGTGAACCGTCCGAAATGTTTCGGGCTGACGGCTTTTGGATCGTCGATGAACGATTCTATGATTGTTTCACTTTCTTCATTCATCTTAAAGCCCTTGTCAATGACCTTGATGCCGTTGTCGGTATATGGATTGTGTGAAGCGGTGATCATGATGCCTATCATGGTTTTCTCTTTTGCGTAGTGTGCAATCATCGGGGTGGATACCGTGCCTGCGTAAAGCACGTTCATGCCCCCGCGCATTGCGCCTGAGGCAAGCGCCATTGCAAGCATGTCGCCCGATTCACGGGTGTCCTTGCCGATGACGACGGTGGTTTCTTTAAAAGCCTTCTCAAGCCCAAGGCCTACGTTATGGGCGAGCGTGGTATCAAGCAGTTTGCCTGCAACCCCGCGTATGCCGTCTGTACCAAAATATTTTCCCATGGTGAGAACTCCTTTCATAACATCCCTTCAAGATATTCGTTGGTGATAGTGCGTCGCAATTTATTTTAGCATAGAAACCGGATGTTTGAAAGCTATTCTACAGTGACACTCTTCGCGAGGTTTCTCGGCTTGTCAATGTCGAGATCTCTATGAAGCGCCGCATAATAAGCAATGAGTTGCGTTGGAATGACCGTTATAAGCGGACTCAGAAGAGGGCTGACGTTACTTAAAACGATGTCATCATCATCGCGGGCCACGCTTTCTAGGGCAATTGTGTAGGTAAGGGCGCCACGGCTTTCCACTTCACTCAGATTGCTTCGGGTGTTTTCCGAGGTTTTCTTGTTTGCGATGATCGCGATGACCGGCGTATCTTCTTCAATAAGCGCAATCGTGCCGTGTTTGAGTTCGCCCGCCGCAAAGCCTTCGGTCTGGATATAGGAGATTTCCTTGAGTTTCAAGGCCGCTTCCATGCATACCTTGTAATCGATGCCGCGTCCGATGTAAAACGCGTTGCGCTTGGTAAGAAGGGTTTTGACATCTTCTTCCAAAACCTCGCTTTTGGAGAGGAAGTCCTCCATCGCGATGGCGACTTCCGAAAGTTCTCTTTTGAGATCGAACGTCTGTGCACTGAGGGCATACGCCAAAATGGCGAGTACGGCGATTTGCGCCGTATAGGCCTTGGTCGAAGCCACCGCAATCTCCGGCCCTGCGAAGAGTTGAAGATAGGCGTCGGCTTCACGCGCAAGCGTCGAAGTCTTGACGTTTGTGATGGTCAGAGTCGGATGGTTTTCCTTTTTGAGATTCATGAGACAGGCTCTCAAGTCCGCGGTCTCACCACTTTGAGAAATCATGATGAACTGCGGGTTCTTCGTGAGTTTCGGCGGATCGTAGGCGAATTCACTCGCCACGTGCACTTCGACTGGGATATCGGTGAACCCTTCTATGAGGTTCTTGCCAACCAGTCCCGCATGCATTGAAGTCCCGGCTGCGAGGATATAGATTCTGTCTCTTGAAGCGACTGAGGTAATGAGGTCCTCATTGATTCGGATATGGGTTTCATTGAAGTACTTACCGACGATGCGTCTGAGGACGGCTGGCTGTTCATGGATTTCCTTCATCATGAAATGGTCAAACTCGCCCTTGTCTGAATCAAAGGCATCCAGTTCGAGGGTTGAAAGGGTGTAGGGCAACACTTCGCCTTGAAGATCATAGAGGGTGAAGTTCTTCGGATCCATGCGAACCATGGTGAGATCATCAAGGGCCAGATAATTGTCAGCCACGTCAATAAGGGCCATCATGTCGGACCCGATGACCATGCCTTTTTCACCCTTGCCCAGAAGCAAGGGACTTTTGTATTTGGCGCCATACATCGTCCATGGGTCAAGATTGTCCATGACAAGCAGCGCGTATGAGCCTTCCAGGACTGAAAGAGTCTTTCTGATTGAGGCTTCTGTTGACATGGTTTTCGCAAAATATTCAATGAGCTCGGCAATGACTTCACTGTCGGTCTCGCTTTTGAATTCCACGTTTTCCAAGTAGCGTTTTCTAAGGTCCAGATGGTTGTCTATGACACCGTTGTGCACAATGGTGAAGCGTTCGCTTGAAGAGGTATGCGGATGCGCATTCTCTTCGCTGACCTTCCCGTGGGTCGCCCAGCGTGTATGACCGATTGCAATCGGCGTTTCATAATCAGGCAGTGCCGCCTGAAGCGTTGCGATGCGTCCTTTTTTCTTGATGAGTTCAAAAGATTCCGTTTGCGGATTGAAAAGACTCACCCCGGCAGAGTCATACCCTCTGTATTCCAGACGTCTGAGTCCGTCCATTACAATTTTCTTGGCATTATCGTTTCCGATATAGCCCACTATACCACACATAAAGTCACCTTCCCTGGTTAAATTCAATAAAAATTGCAAGAAGACAGAACGCCTCTTACAGTAATTATTATTATGATGTGACCGTATTATAGCATAAGGGGGCGTTTTTTAACAAGACCCACATCAAGCGTTTTTCATTAATGACTCTTTTCCATAAACATTCCAAATACAATGACATAAAATAGACCAGTCAAAAACAGGGTGGCCCACGAAGTCGCGGGGAAAACCCCCTGGTCCACCTGGATTCTAATCATTGGGAAAACCTTACTTGCTATTGCGCTTAAAGGGGTCAAGGACCGATCATTTTGAGGGGTGAAGGTGTCCACTGCGAACACGAGTGGGAATAGAACAAGCATGGCTCGTGGGCTTTTTATGTAGACACCGAAAACACTCATGAACGCAAAAAAGTAGGCAGCCACCGGCAAGGATTCGCCTAATAAATTGAGAAAAGTCACCGAATCGATTTCAAGCAGTGCGAAGAAAAGGCACACAATCATCGTAAGCTGAAGGACCATGAACATCATGAACGCATGCCCTATGATCATCCTGGTTAAAAATACCGCGCTTTTTTTCCTGCGCATGAAGACCGCTATGTCTTCTGTACCCCTATTGAAGAGTGAAAGGGCCGTGTACATACTTAGCCCAACAATGCCATAGTTGATTAGAAACGCACTCATAAAAACCATCTGACTCTGATTGTAGGCCTTGTCCAGCAACCGGGATTCAAGCGGAGCCATGCTCCCACCGGCGATGAGGTGCAAGACCGCAAATGCAAGGGTGAACAAGACAACGCAAGCGAGCATCCTGCACGTGAATAAACGCCTCAGTTCATAGTCAATCAGGGCTTTCAAAATGATACACCTCACAATCCAGGGCGTCGTAGGACGCTTTTTCATGGGTCGCAATCACGTAGAGTCTGTGTGTCTTTTTCATCCATTCTACAAGTCTTTTTTTGTAAAGGGTATCGAGTCCCTGCATGGGTTCATCAAGAAGCATCGGCCCTTCCCCGTGCATGAGAGAGCTCACAAGTGCGACCCTTTGCGCCATCCCCGTCGAAAGCGCTCTGATTGGTTTTTTGAGCAGGGGCTCGAGGTTGAAATGCCTTTTGAGTGCCTGAAACCGAGAAAGCGTCTGTTCAAAGCCAACGAGCAGTTCGAGGTACGTCTTCACTTTAAGCCCCTTTGGCAGATCAGGACCGTTGATGGCATACATGAGACTGTCATTCACAAATCCCGTGTCGGTCTGAATGCAGCCGGAGAGACACTTCAAAAACGTCGTTTTGCCACTGCCGTTCGCACCGGTAATCAGCACAATCCTTTTTCTTATGTACATCGTGCGAAATAAAATAGTGTGCCTGCCGTAAGTCCTGGTGAACCCCTCAATCCGAATCAAGGGTTCCATAGCGCATCACACCCTGCTTTTCAGAATAGCCATCGTCCATATAGGTAAAATCGTCAATGATCATGGTTTTAAGGGTTTCGCCTTCTAGGTAGTCAACTGCGACTGGGTAACGTTTCACGTTCACAGCCTCTTCAAATGTGAACGGCACGCACAAAGTGGCCGTCCCCCCGACTTCAAGAACATGTGTTTTCGGCGCAAGCGAGGGACTTTTCGGGTTGAAAGATGTGCTCAGTATCGTCTTCAGTCCCAAAAGAGGATGCACCGAACCTTCAGAGACACTCAGATAATCCAGGTTCGGACGTACGGTTTTTGAATTGAGAGAGATATCTTTGATTGTGATTGAACCCTCACTCTTGTTCAGCAGTGCAAGGCAGTGACCAACCACCGTATCCCCATGTCCGTAGTCGCCTTTGATCGGAGTCGACTGTGTGTAATCCAGCGATTCGGATGTTTCAGGCTCGAAAAGATAGCTGAATTCACCAATTGGAATGCGAAGCGTTGCGTTGTCAGAGTAGTCTATTTTCAATAGGGCGTCCCTTAGATGCAAAGTTTCGCTGGATGCCTCGATGTCAAGCGTATAGACAAGACTCAGGATATCGCCCCCTTCATTTGACTGACGCAGCGTTGTGCTTTCAAGCGTAATCGGAAGCACTGTGGACCCTGTTTCATCATGGAGACTGTGGGCAATCATCGCTTCTTCGTAGATATACATCGAATGAAGCGTATTCACAAAAAGATCGACTGTGAAGGTTTCTTCTTCACTGTGGCTGATGCTTCTGAGAATTCTAGGGGTCTTCACTTTCAAGGGGTCGCTGTTTTTCGCAATCATGCTCACTGAATACAGGCTGGTAATGAGAAATGCGAGGATGGCAAACGTCAAAACAATTGGTTTCATTCTTCAATCATCACCTTTTCGATGGAATAATACTGTGACGTAAGGGTAAAGACTTCCCAGCCACCTTTTTTCGTGTTTCTGAAAAAACGGTAGAGTTTGCCTACGCCGTTTGATACCTTGCCCTCTCCATACACTTCAATGCGCAGTTCCGTCATCGGATCGATGACGATGTCTATCTCGATGGTCTCTTCTTCAGAAGTCTCTGTTTTGGAATCAACGGAGAATTCAAGTTCTGAATCAAGCCCTGTCTTGAAAGACTGAACGGGGCCTTCGGCCTCGATGCCGATCGAGCCGCTTGCGGAAAGCTGAGTGGAGCTCGTGGTTTTCGTTTTGAAGGTGTATTCCTTGTCAATCGGACTTGTCCCTTCGTTTCTGATGATCATCATGGTTTCTTTCTTGAAACTGACGCGTTTGTTGTTGAGAACCGTATGCGTCTTCCAGCCCCAGAACCTTCGTTTCTCTATTTCCTCGTATGCGAGTTCATAGTCCGTTTCGCTGTAATCCTCAAGCAGTTTGAAACTGCTCGATTTGAAATTGATTTCCTCATACGTACGGTATTCGCTCGCAGACAGGCCCGGAATGCTTGCAAGGACATAAAAGATCACCACAAACAGTGTTGTCATTTTTCTCATTGTCTCACCTCTTCACCCTCATGATTGGGTCAAGTGACGCATTTTTCTTTTTAACATAAAAAAAAGACGACCGAAGCCGTCTAGTGATTGTGATGGGTTTCCTTTTCTTTGGTTTTCATGCGCTTGAGGCGTTCCTTCGCTTCTTTTTCACGGGCTTTTTCCGCTTGTTTGTTCTGCTCTTCCTGCATCTCTTCAAGGCGTTTCACCGTATCTTCATAGCCGAGTGTGAAGCGTCTTTTGATTTGTTCGGGGGAAAAGTCGAGGACGCCGCGGATGCTTTTGGAAGGAAAGAAATAAAGCATGTTGGTGTCGTCGATCTTGGAAGGGCGTCTGAAGTTGAAACGGAAAAGATCGATGATGATGATCTCGTCACACCCCGCTTCTATGAGCGGTTTGTAGGGCGTGTTATCGAGGATGCCGCCGTCATAGTAGGTCTTGCCCTGAATCTTGATGGGTTTGAACGCTACAGGCAAGGCGCACGAGGCAAGCAGTATGTTTTTGATCATGGCGTTGTTCATGGAACTGATAAGCGGATATCTGATATATTCTTCTTCACTGAAGAAGTTTCTCAGGTTGAGACTGAGAAGGTCAATGAACGAGGTGTCCTTGTCACCGACATAAGACGTCGCGACATACACCCATTTGTTCTTGATGGCTTCATAGTCGACGTACTTGTCAATCATCTTTTCCAGTTTTTCAGTGCTGTAGATGCCTTTGTGCACGATGTCGAACTTGTCTTCCAGGATGCGTTTTATGAGATTGGAATCCGAAGTTTTGAAAAGCGAATCCTCATCCATTGAAAGCCATAGCTCTTCAGCCTTTTCAAGATCGTCCATGGCGACGAACACGGCGTTTAGACTGCCGACGCTCGCCCCTGAAATGGCATGTATGTTTTTAAGATATCCAGCTTCCCTTAGCGCTTTGAGTGCGCCAATCTGATACGCGCCGCGGGCCCCTCCGCCTGCGAGCGCAATCCCTCTTTTTTTGGCCATGGTATCCCCCTTAGTACGGCAGCTTGGCGCCGTCTTTGAATACTGTCTTTATGGTGCCGCCTCCAAGACAGACTTCACCTTCATAAAATACGCAGGCCTGTCCGGGCGTGACGGCCCTGACGGGCTCGTCGAAATAAACGTGGAGACCGTCATCTTCATATTTGAGTCTGACCGCCTGGTCCTTTTGGCGGTATCTGAATTTGGCAGTGATGTGCTTGCCTTCAAGGTTGGTCGACGCGTTCACAGTGGAGACGTCTTCAAGCAGGCATTCGGTGGAATAAAGCTGTTCATGATGATACCCCTGTCCTGCGTAGAGCGTATTCGTTGTGAGATCCTTGCCAATCACGAACCAGGGCGCATTGTCATAGTCCTTGTGGCCACCTATTCCTAGCCCTTTCCTCTGACCGATCGTGTAGTGCATGAGGCCCACGTGATGCCCGATGACATCGCCTGAGAGGGTCTTGATCGCGCCTTCCTTGGCAGGGAGATAATTCTTCAGAAAATCGTCAAAGTGTCGTTCGCCGATGAAACAGATGCCTGTGGAATCTTTTTTGTCCGCGGTTGGAATGCCGGCAATTTCAGCAATTTCCCTCACTTCGCTCTTGGTAAGCTCACCCACTGGGAAAAGCGCGTTTGATAGCTTTTCTTCGGTGAGCTGAGAGAGGAAATAGGTTTGGTCCTTGTTCGGGTCAACGCCTCTAAGCAACTTCAGTTCCCCATTTCGCTTTACTCTTGCAAAATGGCCCATTGCGATAAAGTCCGGGTTGAACTGTTCGGCGTGCTTTTTGAACGCGTCGAATTTTATGTACTTGTTGCACATGATGTCGGGGTTTGGGGTTCTGCCCTTCCTGTATTCGTCCAGGAAGTATTCAAAGACATCACGCCAGTATTCTTCGATGAAGTCCACGCGTTCAAGGCGGATGCCAAGATGGTTCGCAACCTTCAAGGCGTCCTGGTAGTCTTTTTCCTGCGGGCAGGTATCATCTTGAAGGGTGGGGTTTCCAAGGAAATCCTGGTTTGCGGCACTGTCCCAGTTCCGCATGAAAAGCCCGATGACTTCATACCCTTCTTCTTTTAACAGATGGGCGGCGACGCTTGAATCCACGCCTCCGCTCATGCCGAGTACGACGGTTTTTTTCATGGTTATTCTCCTTCGCGCTTATCCACATCGGAAGGCATTCTGAAGTCCGCTCTCGGTGAGAGAGAGACATCCAGAATCTTCGGTGCGTCAGGGGAGGCCTGACGCTTGAACTGTTGGGAATAGAAGCGTTTAAAAAATTTTGTTACGTAGTCCGATGCGCCTTCCTCGCTGAGATCATAGGTCTTGGTGAGGAGCCACTTGATTCTAGGCTCGTCGTCTCCGTATCTCAGAAAGCGGTGCATGATGAAGTCGTTGATTTCATAGGATCCGATTTCGTCTTCCGTGGCCTGACCCATGAGAAGTTCAGGAGAAATCGGCGTATCGAGGACGTCTTCACAGGCCTCCTCGATCGCGTCACCGAACTTGCGGTGCGCGTAATTTTCAATCATGAAACGTACAAGGGTTTTCGGAATCCCCGCGTTGATGTTGTACATGCTCATCTGATCGCCATTGTATGTGGACCAGCCAAGCGCGATTTCACTCATGTCTCCGGTCCCAAGCACGATGCCCTGATGCATGTTCGCAAGGTTCATAAGCACCATGGTACGCGCTCTTGCCTGTGCATTTTCATAAGCCTTGTCCTGGGTTTTTCCGTCGTGTCCGATCATATCAAGATGCGCATTGACGTGGTCATTCAAATCGATTTCCTGCATGGAGACACCGAGGTTTTCAGCAAGTGCGTGCGCTTGACGCTTGGTGCGATCACTCGTAGCGAGCGCCGGCATGGTGACGGCCATGACGTCCGTGCGCGGACGGTTCAGGCTGTCAATCACGCGTACGGCGATAAGGAGCGCAAGCGTGGAATCGAGCCCACCACTCACACCGACGATGATTTTTTCACTGCCGATATGTTTCACGCGTTTGATAAGGGCGTTTTCCTGAAGTGCGGCTATTTTTTCAAACGCTTCATCCGTGTTGTCCTTCGGGACGAACGGCGTCTTGTCAAAAGGTTTTTCGAAGGTGTAGTCTTCACTTTCTTCAAGCGCGAAATCCACTTCCACCGTCGGGAACTCGTGACGGTTGAGGGAATCTCTGAAGGAAGAATTTGATTTGCGCTTGTAGGCAATCTGGGCGATGTCGATATCGCCATAAATTATTTCACTTTCACGGGAGAAGTGCTCGGTTTCAACAAGCAAATCGCCGTTTTGCGCGATTACGTTGTGACCGCTGAAGACGGTTTCGCTTGTCGATTCGTTGACGCCTGCGCTGCAGTATACATAGCCGCCTGCGTTTCTTCTGGAGTGTTCGACGATGGTACGTTTTCTGACTTCTCTTTTGTCAAGGTATTCGTTTGAGGCACTTAGATTCAGTATGAGCTGTGCGCCCTGAAGGGCAAGCAGATTCCCAGGGGAAATCGGGGCCCACATGTCTTCAC
>JBNJEC010000021.1:0-17926 GCA_051745505.1 Bacillota bacterium | reverse complement strand
TTCTGTGGTGAAGGTTTCGGTAACGGACACAGTCTGTTCACCTTCGCCATCATCAAGATCATAAGTAATATTCATCGCCACATCATAGGTTTCGCCTGAAAGCAAGCCATCAAACGTTATGGCATCTTCGAGGGTATCACGAGAAGTCGTGGTTCCATTCACTGAGATTTCGATGCCATCTGTAACGATGGTTGCATCGTCATCAAGCACGCTATAATCAATTTGTACACCGTCTTTTGTCGGTGTGATTGCATTGAAAATACCAACCGGATCTTTGGGTTTCGCGTCGCCCGATACGTAAGAGGCGTCCAGTTCATAATCTTCGGTGGTCGGTGTGTTGTCTCTGAGATTGTAATCGGTGATGAGTTCGACTGAATAGGTGTTTTCATAGTCGATGGAGGTTTCATATAGGAAATTGGAAAGTGTTTCGTCGAGAACATAGGTATCCACAAGGGTGAGACCCGTTCCGTCATCTTCATAAATCAGTGCGCGAAGTGTCCCAGGCACAACCGTGTTGTCAGGATCATTCAGATTTATGGAAAAACCGAGACCGCCCTGAACAGGATCCACACTTTCAACCGTCCCACTTGGTGCGCTGTTGGTTGATGTAGTGAAAGACGATTCATGCAGGACTTCTGTGCGAAGGTCCTGTCCGTCCTCAAGGTCGTAGGTTACTTCGATTTCTATGTCAATGGTCTGATTGGCATAGAGTTTGGTGATTTCAAATTTTGGCTGTTCACTTAGAAGGCCAGAAGATTTAAGCGTCTCGCCGCTTTCGCTGTCGGTTGCGATTATGCGCATGGAATCAACGACCACGGAATCATAGAGTTCAGTGGCGTCGACACCGATAACGAGTCTGTTTTCAGTACTTTCAAGGGCTTCGGTGGTGATGTCTTCGATTTGTCTTTTTGGCGTGGTGAAGGTCGTTTGTGCAAGAAGGGCGTTCTCTCTTTCGCCTTCGCCATCGTTCAGATCATAATCCGCGTAAATATAGATGGTGTATTCGTTGTTGTTGTAAAGAGAGTCAAAACGAATATCCTCCAAGGCGTCTGTGCTCACATCACGGGTATCGATAATAGTGTTTTCACTGTCTTCGTTGACTTGTTCAACTTCAAGGTGAAGCGTGTCCCCAACGAGCACATCGCTAATATCGGTAAAATCAATGTCAAATTCATAGCTGGTTTCACTTGCGACGTCGTTTTCAACACTCGCAGTCGGGCTATCCTTGAGTGCGGTCGTATACGTTTCACTGGTGACGATGACTTCGTCTGTAACCATGTCACCATCCACATCGGGATCATCGGTTTCATAGTCTGCGGTAACTCGCAGATAATAGCTTGAATCACTTAAGAGATCGGTAAAAGTATTTGAAAGATAATTGTCTTCAATCAACATGGAAGAAACAACCGTGTCGTCTTCTTCCTTGATGAGTTCAACTGTGGCTTCTTGCAGAGTGTCATCTTCATCACTCAGGGCCACTTCGAATTCAAGGGATTCTTCAAAGGCGCTTACTGAAGAGAAATTCCCAGTTGGTGCACCGCGCATAACGAAAATGGTATAAACATTGTTTTCGGAAATGTCAATGCTTTTGACACCCTCTTCATCAATGTATTCGATTTCTTCCACTTCAAAAGAGGTCTCATCTGGGATGCGACCGGCATTGAGATTGAGAATCAAGGAATTTGACGTGCTTTCGTTTGAAAAGCGATGAGCACGATAGGTGGTTCCGTTGATTTGAACGGTGTTGAATTCCACATTGTCAGGATTGGAAAACTCAAGTTCCAGGGTGAATTCAGCATTTTTTTCATAAGGAAAGGCAACCTGTTCTCCGCCTTGGATGGGGGCTTGACCATCCACTGTCAATGACTGGAAAACCGGTGGTTCACTGATTTCAACATCATCCTCGCCGCACGCGGCGAGTGAAACGATCAGTAACATACTGAGTATCAATGCAAATATTTTTTTCATAAACACACTCCCATTATCCATAGCTTATCGAGATAATTTTACCATATATTGCGTGTAAACAACAGTTTTTATTAGAACCGGGCGGACGGAAAAAGAGACCCAAATGCTGAGTCTCTCTCAATCATTATTCTTTTTGAGTCCTTTTTCAAGAATCTTTTTGCCGTATTGATCATTGATCGTATCGAGCAAGGTTGAGATTTCTTCGTTTTTGTCTTTCGTGTGGTCCACCTCATAGATGGTGAGCTGTTTGAAAAGCTGTTCAGTCTTTTCAAGGTTCGAGGCACTCACGCCAAGCAGATGTACAGGCTCATCAGGATTATAAAGCTCTTCAAACAAGCGTTCCACTTCTTCGAACATTTCATAGAAATGATTGGTGTGATAATCCATGGTAAAGCCTTTGGAATGGTT
Organism: Bacillota bacterium; assembly: GCA_051745505.1. Lineage (GTDB taxonomy): Bacteria > Bacillota_I > Bacilli_A > Izemoplasmatales > Izemoplasmataceae > M55B118. The sequence continues at coordinate 15,550 of JBNJEC010000021.1, read as the reverse complement.
CTCATATGTACTGTAGCGTACCTGCACGGTGATAGTCTTGGCAGCAAGGGTCTTGTCTTTCAGGCGTTCACTTACACGGTTTGTAAGGGATTCAAGCGCCTGCACCATTTCCTGGTATTCGTGAAGGAAGCCATCATACGTCTTGGAGTTTCCAATGCTTTGGTGACGTTCCTGTCTCGTCGGATCAATCACCCGTTCGTCGTTGCCGTGTACCTTTTTCAGAAAACTTTCCGTGGCATTGCCTAAGAAGTTACTGAGTTTCTTCTTGTCCTTGAACGTTGCAAAATCTCCAATGGTATTGATACCAAGCAGTTTCAAGTTGGGCACCGTCTTTTTCCCAATGCCGTGCAAATCTTCAATCGGAAGCGGCCAGAGTTTGTCTTTCACGTCTCTTTTCCTGAGGACGGTGATGCCTTTTGGCTTTTTCATGTCCGATGCCATTTTGGCAAGAAACATGTTGGGGGCGATGCCGATAGAAACCGGGAGATCGTATTTTTCAATGAGGTCGTTTTGTATTTTTTGGGCGACGTCTACCGGGTGTTTGTCCTTGATGGTCTCTGTCATATCAAGGTAGCCTTCGTCAATCGACGCGGGCTCGAGCTTGTCGGTGTAGGTCCTGAGATAATCAAAGAAATGGGTGCTGTATTTCTTGTACAGTTCGAAATTCGTGGGGAGCACCTTGAGCGTAGGGCAGAGTCTGCGCGCCTCCTGAAGTGGCATGGCGCTTTTGACACCATATTTTCTCGCTTCATAATTGGCGGTTGTCAAAATCCCTCTGTCAGTGGTCGGACCAATGCCCAGGGGGATGTTTTTGAGTTTTGGGTTCTCTGCCATTTCACAACTAGCGAAAAAGGCATTGAGGTCTATGTGAAAGATAATTCGATATTTTTTCATACAAAACTTTCCTTTTTTATCCATATGAAGTATAATGGGATACGAATTTCAGATTTGTTTAAGAGGTGAAAGAATGCCAGAAAGTAAAAAACGCGTCAAGAAAAACAAAGGCGAAAAGAAAGATCCCGTTTACACGAATCCTCTCAAGAAAACCTGGGGTAAGACGGTTGTCTTGATACTCGTCATTGCCTTCCTACTCGGATTGGTCGCAACAACCGCCGTCATCATGTGGCAGGTCATGTTTTCCTAATCTAAACTAAAAAGCGCTCAGGCGCTTTTTTTATTTGAGCAGTTCTTTCGCGCTTTTTATGGCGCTTTCACTCACTTTGTCAGAAGATATCATTTGCGCAAGGGCCTGTATGCGGCCTTCATGATCGAGTGTGTCAATGAATGTGGTCGTTCTTTCGTTGTTTGTCTTTTTGTAGATATAGTAGTGATAATCGCTTTTCGCGGCGACTTGAGGCAAGTGGGTAATTGCGAGAACCTGGACCGATTCACTGATGGCGGCCATCTTTTTCGCGACTTGTGAAGCAACGTAGCCGCTCACGCCGGTGTCGATTTCATCGAAAATGATGAGATCAAGCGCGTCCTGCATGAGAAGAAGGGTCTTGAGCGCCAGCATGATGCGTGAGAGTTCTCCGCCTGAAGCGACGTTTTTAAGGGGTTTCAGGGGTTCTCCCTTGTTGGTGGAGAGATGGAAATCCACAGAATCTGTACCGTCATTTTTAAAAGGCGTACGATCAAAAGGATCCTTTGTGTTCGCAACGCTAAAGACAATCTTGAAGTTGGCGTTGGGAAGCTCGAGATCGCTGAGTTCCTTTTCAAGGGCCTTCTCGATGGTCTTTGCGGTTTTTTTTCTTTTCTCAGTGAGCGCCTTTGCTGCTTCGCTAAGTGCTTTGTGGGTGTCCTTGACTTTTGTGGTTTTTTCTTCAAGCGCCTGGTCAAAATCACCGAAGGTATCAAGGCGTTCCCTGATTTCTTCTTTGTAGTCTATGAGTTCGTTGATGGAACGGTGATATTTACGCTTCAGCTGATCGAGTTCATATTGCCGCGTTTCAAGTTTTTCAAGTTCATCCGGGTCGAAATCCATGCCGTTGATTGCATCAAAGAGCGATTGTCTTATGTCGTCAAGGTCATAGTAGGCGCTTTCGATGCGACTTCTGTAGTCCTTGTAGTCCTCGTTGTAGTCTTCGACGTTTGAGAGTGTTCTCGCACCGTCATAGATGGTTTCAAGCGCATTGGATTCATCCAGTGCGGCGTAGGTTTCTTTCAAGGCACCAAAGATCTTGTCAAAGTTCTGAAGCGTCGTTAGGCGCTCCTCAATCGTTTCTTCTTCATCTTTGACAAGGGCGTAATTTTCAAGTTCTTCAAGTTGAAAATTGAGCATGTCCATTGTCTCAAGGGTCTTGTCTTTTTCGTTTTTCAAGGTCTCATAGGCTTCAAGGGCATCAAGATAGAGGGTTCTGTTTTCTTTATAATCATGTTTCAAGGATTGAATGGCCTTGTCATAACCATCAAGCAGGTCCTGGTAGGTATCGGGATTGATGAGTCGTTTCGTATCATGCTGAGTGTGGATGTCGGCGAGATATTGGGTGACTTCTTTCAAATCCTGAAGGGTTACGGTTTCTCGGTTGATTTTGACAAGGTTGCCACTGGTTGGTGAAATCCTTCTTTCAATCAGAAGTTCTTCGTCTTCATAAGGGATTTCGAGGGTGTCAAGAACCGTTTTGACCGGAGATGAAAGCGGAGAAAAAAGTGCACGGACCGTCGCTTTCTTGGCACCGGAGCGGACACTTTCCTTGTTGGCACGATCTCCGAGCAATAACCCGATGGCATCAATCAGAAGACTTTTTCCCGCACCGGTTTCCCCGGTAAGCACGTTCATGCCGGGCTCGAAGTCCACTTCGAGATCTTCGATGATTGCGAACTGTTTTACCTCAAGATGTCTTAACATTGAAACGCCTCCTATTGCCCTTTGTGGGCTTTTGAAACGATTGTCTTTATGTTCAACGGCTTGTCTTCACGGTTGATGTGAAGGAGAAATTCCTTGTTGCCGTGCTGGCCCTTGATGGGGGAAGCCATCATCGCCGTATGGGGTATCCCAAGCATTTCCAATTGTGAAAGATAATGGGTCAATATGCGTTCGTGAACCCTTGGGTGTCTGATGACACCTTTTTTTGAACGCTCGGTGTTTTCAAACTGGGGTTTGACAAGCACAATCATCTCGATTTCGCCAAACATCTGCCAGGCATGGTGAATAAGGGGAATGCTCGATGTAAAACTCACATCCATCACAACCAGATCAATGGCGTTTGAAAACTGTTCGGGGGTTGTATCAAGAAAGTTTGTCTGTTCATAAAGGTGGAGAGTCTTCTTGCTTCTGAGAACACCATGCATTTGAAGCGTCCCTACATCGACTGCGTAGACTTCACGGGCACCGTGACGGAAAGCACAATCTGTGAATCCACCTGTTGAGCTTCCTATATCAAGCACACTTCTTCCTTCCATGTTTGTGGAAAATGCCTGCAAGGCCGCTTCGAGTTTCAAGCCACCTTGTGAGACATAAGGGTTGTTAAGTGTACTGAGTGTGACTACGTCTTCGTCACTTACTTTGAAACTCGGTTTCATCGTGAGAGTTCCATTCACTTTGACACTGCCGGCCTTGATTTCATTTTGCGCTCTGTGTCTCGAGGCAAAATCGCCACGATTCACAAGATATAGATCAAGTCTCATTGAGAAGGGTCCTCATTGTCTTCAGGATGCCTTCGACATCGAGCCCCAGACGATGCAAAATCTTGTCGCGGTTGCCCTGAGGTACAAAGGTGTCTTCAAAGCCAAGACGTTTGACTTTTGCGAGTGGTTTTCCCTGTTCGGCGAGGGTGGTGATGATCATCGAACCAAGGCCCCCGGTAAGCACGGATTCTTCATGAATCAGGATTGGTTTGGATGTGTCGATGCTTTCAAGCATCGCCATGTCAAGGGGTTTGATAAAGCGTGCATTGATAAGCGTTACGTTCATATTGCTCGCAAGCAAAGCCTTTTGAAGCGGATCGACGAAGTCGCCAAATGCGATGATGGTCCCATCACGGCCATCCAGACGTTTCTCCCAGGATGGGTCGATGATTTTTGGAAGCGGCGCTTCATTGTCCGTTTTTTTAATGGTCTTTTTGGGATATCTGATGACGATTGGCCCTTCATGCATGTCAAGGGCGTAATCAATGGTCGCTTTGAGGGTTTCAGGGTTTTCTGGGTGCGCAATCGCAATGTTTGGGATATGGGCAAGCATTGGGATGTCATAGATGCCCTGATGCGTTTCTCCATCACCGCCGACAAGCCCTGCGCGATCAACTCCGATGACAACATGGGCCCCAGTTCTCGCCATATCATGAATGAGTTGGTCATACGCTCTTTGCAAGAAGGTCGAGTAGATGGTGAAAAAGACCTTGGTGTTTTCAAGCGCAAGGTGGGTAGATACAAGCATCGCCGTCGATTCGGCGATGCCCGTATCGACGAGTTTGTCGGGATGCGCATGTTCAAAACCATGCAAGGATGCGCCCCCTTTCATCGCAGGGGTTACGACATGAAAGTTGTCGTTGAGATCCGCGTAGCTTATCAGATGATTCGCAACGATTTCACTGTAGTCGATTTTCCCGTTTGAAAGTTCTTCTAAAAACTTTCCAGACTCTATGTCGAAAGGTTTAGCGCCATGCCACTTTCCAAGTTTGTCCTCTTCGGCAAAACTGTAGCCTTTGCCTTTTTGTGTTCTTACGTGGATGACGGTTGGCGTGTTTGATTTTTTAGCGGTATTGAATGCTCTTAGAAGCTGCTTGAAATCATGGCCGTCAAGGGGGCCGTAATATTGAAAGCCCATGGACTCGAAATACGTATGGCCTGTGAGAAACCCTTTCAAGCGATTTTCAACCTTTGAAGTGAACGGTCTCAATCCTTTTGGAATGATTCTTCCCGTCTTTCTTTTGAGCGAACGGTAAGAATTGCGCATTCTGATTTTCGTTAGCATGCGAGATAAATGTCCAACATTCTGAGAAATACTCATCTCGTTGTCGTTCAAAATGATAATTGGGGTCTTGTCAGGAAAATGCCCGAGGAAATTGAGACTCTCAAGCGCGACACCGCTTGCGAGTGCGCCATCCCCAATGAGCGAGACGACATGTCCCATCGAATCCGTGAAGGGCTTGGCAAAAAGCATGCCGGCAGCGGCGCCTATGGCCGTTGAAGAGTGCCCGGCTTCAAACACATCGTGAACACTTTCTTCTCTTTTCAGGAACCCTGACAATCCATCAAGTTTTCTGAGCGTATTGAAATCACCCGCTCTCCCTGTCAGGATTTTGTGAACATAGCCTTGATGTCCAACATCGAAAAGCAGGCGATCTTTCGGGGAGTCAAACACCTTGTGAAGCGCCATGGTGATTTCGACAACGCCCATGTTGCTGGAAAGATGGCCGCCTGTTTTGGAAAGATTTTCAAGCAAAAAAGTTCGAATGTCTTTGGCAAGACATTCGAGTTCTTCAATTTTAAGATCTTTCAAAAAAGCAGGGTCTTTGATGTTCACTACATCCACAAAGCATCATTCCTCGTCTGGTTTTTCCTGTTCACCTAGTTCGAATGGCTTTTCACCATCGGCAGTCATTTTTTTAGTCAGTGCCTTTTCCGCACTTTCAAGCTTGGTCTGGCAGGCCTTTGAAAGTGTTATGCCTTCTTCGTATTTCTTCACGGCTTCTTCAAGTGCGAGTTCGCCGCCTTCTAGTGCCTGTACAACGGTTTCCAGTCTTTCCATGAGTTCTTCGAAAGACATGTCTTCTGTGGTTTTTTTCTTTTCAGTCATTATTTATCCTCCTTGTCAAGAACCTCGACACTGAGTGTGCCGTCCTTGAACTGCATTTGCAATCTGTCGCCTTTATGGACGGATTCCACCGATTTGATGATCCGTCCGTTTTTTCTTGTGAGCGTGTAGCCTTCTTCAAGCAGACGCATCGGGTTGTTGAATCTTAGCGCTTCTTTCATATGGTCGAGCTTTGCTGTTTTAAGTTCCAGGTTTCTTCCGTATGCTCTATCAAGTTGTTTGTCCAGATCCTTTATACGTTCACTCTGTCTTTTGAGCCGTTCCTTTGGATGAAGGCTTGAAAGTCTTTTGGTAAAGTAGTCAAGTTTCTGTTCAAGCGGTTGGATGAGACGCAGTGGATCTTTAAGTACATAGCGTTCCATCGCATAGGACAATCTTCTTTTTCTGTCTTTCAGAAGTCTTTTGAGGCTTTCTCTCAGACGTTCTTGGTTGTTTGAGATGTCCTTGAGAAGATTGAATTGATCGGGCACGGCAATCTCCGCTGCTCCTGAAGGGGTAGGGGCGCGTCTATCCGCAACGAAATCAGAAATCGTAAAATCCGTTTCATGGCCGACCGCAGAAATGATTGGTACCTTGCATGCGTAAATCGCATCTGCGACTTTCTCTTCGTTGAATGCCCAGAGATCTTCAATCGATCCTCCACCGCGTCCTAATATGATGACGTCATTGTCTTTGTTCTTTTCTGCGGCTTCAAGGTTTTCAACGATTTCACCCACAGCGTATTCACCTTGCACGGTCGTTGGATAGACCAGAATCTTCACAAGCGGATAGCGTCTGTTGATGATATGGATGACATCTCTCACGGCGGCGCCTGTGCCACTTGTCAGGACCGCTATCTGTTTTGGATACTTTGGCAGGGGCAGTTTGTGGGTGTCATCAAAGTAGCCTTTTTTATCCAGGTCTTTTTTTAACTGCAAATAAGCCTGATAGAGATTCCCCAGGCCTGTTTTCTCCATCGATTCCACATAAATCTGGTAACTTCCCGCCACTTCAAAGACGCTTACGTAGCCTCTCACAATGATATTCATGCCGTCTTCAGGGCGAAATTGCACACGCCTCGCCTTGTAGGAAAACATGATGGCACTGATTGATGTCTTGTCGTCTTTGAGGGTGAAATAGAAATGCCCACGCACATTGCGCTTGAAATTTGATATTTCACCTTCAACAAGGACATCCTTGAGGTGCCTGTCATTGTCAAACTTGTATTTGATGTATTTGGTAAGCGCCGTGACGCTTAAAGGATTCTTTTCCATCAAATCACGCTTCTTCCAGTTGTTTTTTTACTGTGTCGAGCACGCGGTTGTTAAATGAAACGTGTTTCCTGTCTCCCTCATCGGAATACTTCTTCGTGAGTTTCAAGGCTTCATCGATGGCGACTTCCCTGCCGGTCTCTGTAAAGGCCATTTCATAGACTGCGAGTCTCAAAATGGCGCGATCGACAAAAGAAAGGCGTCTGATGGTCCAGCCTTTTAGGTTGTCTGATATGAGTTTGTCGATATCCGCCATCAATTCGTTGACGGCTTCGATTGTGCTATTGACGAATGTGTAAGGGGTGTCTTCAAACGTGTTTTCCCCGTGGATATCCATTCTGTAGAGTTCTTCGATGATGAGTCCGCGCTGCTGTGTCCTGTTTGCACGGTTGAGTTTCGTTTTTTCCATTGGCTTCACCTACTATTTGTTCACGCTAAATTTTACCACACAATTGCTCAAAGTGAAAGGAAAACCGAGCCCCTTGCATGGAAAAGACGCATGAGAAAATCATGCGTCCTTCATTGTTTTTCTGTCGATTTTTGCGTCCCCTATCGAATGATGGAGCCTGGCATCGTGCCAGGTGAGAAAAATGGCTTCATTGGTAATATTCATGGTCAAATAGGATTCTGTTTCCATGCCTCGAGACTGGGCCACGGATCCAGGATTGAGAAGGAAGCGTCCATGACAATGTTCAAAGGTCATCTGGTGGGTGTGGCCGAACAAGGCAAGGGTTGTGTTTTTACTCACCATGTCGTGATAAAGCTTTGAGAGTCCAGTTCGGACCTTGTGTCTGTGGCCGTGCACAAGCAAGGTGCTTATGCCATCAACAGTCATGATGTGTTCATAGGCAAAGCCCTTGTCGAAAGGGTAATTTCCCTTGATTGCAATAATGTCTTTATCTTGAAGGAATTTCTGTTTTAATTCACTGTCTCCAAGACTTATGACAAAGTCTGCGTCTTCGTGAGTTTTCAAAATATCTTCAAGTCTTTTCTTCTCTCCGTGAACGTCACTTACGACGAGCACTTTCATTGAATCCTCCCCCTTTAAGTCGATACATCCATTTCTATGTTGCCGTCTTCAAGCTGGATGATTCTGTCAGTCTTCTCAGCCACCCGTCTGTCATGGGTGATTACGATGAAGGTGGTACCGTAGGTTTCATTTATTTTTCTCAAGAGTTCATAGACCTTGTCTGTGGTTCTGCTGTCAAGCGATCCTGTTGGCTCATCTGCAAGAATCACTCTTGGTTTGTTGAGAAGCGCACGGGCGATGGCGGTTCTTTGCTGCTGTCCGCCTGACATCTCCCCTGCGAGGTTGTCCTTGACATGGCTTATGCCAACGACTTCCATGAGTTCGTCCGCATAATCGCTTACTTCCTTTGGGACTTTGTCCTGTTTGATTCTGTGAGGCATCAGAATGTTTTCTCTCGCGGTGAATTCAGGCAGCAGGTAGTGGTACTGGAAAATGAACCCGATGGTAGAATTTCTCAGGTTCGCCAGAGCCTTCTTCTTCATTGAGTCGGTTCTCACACCATCCACAACCACGTAGCCTTCAGTTGGTTCGTCAAGTGTGCCCATGATGTTCAGAAGCGTTGATTTCCCCGAACCGCTCTGACCGATGATGGCGTTGAAGGAGTGCTCATCAAAGGTGAGATTGATGCCATGGAGCACTTCGGTTTTGATTTTTTCTCCATATACTTTTGTTATACTGTTCAATTCCAATATAGTCTTAGCCATTGCGTATCACCTCGATGACTGAGAGCTTGGCGCTTTTGCGAGCCGGTATCAAGGCCGCGAGGACGCTCGCTGAGGCTGCAATCACTGCAGAAATGGCAATGAATGGTGGATTGATGGTGAGTGCGACGATTGGTGTGCCATCTGGGTTAACCGCAAACTGCGAGAACATGAAGGCCAAAAATAGACCGAAAAGGACACCGAGTACTGCACCCATGACACCGAGAATCAGCCCTTCACTCAGGAATATGAGACTGGCCTTGCCATCGGTGATTCCCATGGCTTTCAAGATACCCAGCTGTCTGGATTTTTGAAGGACGGTAATGGCAAGTACACTCGATATGCCAAGAACCACCGAAATCATGACGAACACCTGAATCATGTTTGAAGAAATGCTCTGTCCTTCAAGACCTGATAAAAGATCCTGATTCTGAGCCTGCCATTCGCTGATAAACAATTCAGGGTAGGCACTTTCCAAATCCTCTTGCACACTTGCACTTTCAAAGACGTCATCCAGCTGCATCTCATAAGCCGATATGCCACTTACATCAAGCAATGACTTGGCATTTTCAAGGTTTGTAAGCACCCAGGAATCGTTGAGCGATGCACTGCCGAGATCAAACACGCCGACAATGGTCATTGTTCTTGAGATGCCTTCTTCGGGATCAACGAGCACATTCACAGTATCGTCCAGTGACAGGTCTCTATCATCCATCAGTCCTGTGCCAAGAAGAATTTCGTCTTCGCTTTCAGGAAGCCTTCCTGAAGTTAGCGAATCGTCGACATTGTATATGGGATCGGATTCTTCAAAGTTGAAGCCGCGTACGATGACTTGAGCATTGGTGCTTCCCCCTACGATGGTCGCAGGACTCTCGAGCACCCGACTTACGACAGTAAGCCGTGAATCGAAATTCTTGAGTGCCTCAAATCGTTCCTGATCATCTTCAATCAGTTCCCCTTCGGTTTCACTTTGTATGGTTATCTGTGAACGGTTTCCGATGGTGGTGTCTATCAGGTCGTCTTGGAGCCCCTGAATCAAGGACCCTATAAAGACCTGGACACTGACACCTATCGCGATTCCGATGGTGATCAGTGCGGTTTGCATCTTGGATGAAAAAAGAAATCTTGCCGCAATTTTAAGCGAAATCATTCAAGACCCTCCTTTTTGAGAAGCGTCCTGATGGAGGTATCGTCTGTGATTATGGTGTCGACTAAGTCTTTGATTGTACTTTCGTTAACTTCAAAGCCTCTTCCCGCACCAATGATTTTAAGACCGGGATAGGTCTTTCTTACTTCCTTGATCAGTTTGTTCACTTCAAAAAGATGGAATGAATTGGACACACTGATGACGAGGTACTCCACCCTCAGGTTCTTAAGTGCGCTAAGCACGGTTTCAAAAGGGGTATTCGCGCCAACGTAAGTCGTTTTGAACCCGTAGTAGCCAAGCATGTGCGTGCCGATGATTGCGCCAAGTTCGTGGTACTCTTCTCTTGGGCAGACAATGAGCGCGTGCTTGTTATGGGTGTGAGTCTTCTCCTTCAGTATATAAGGATAGGTCATCTCAATCAGGGTTCTTGCGATGGAGGTCATCTGATGTTCATGCCAGATACAATCGTAATCGTTTGAATCACAATCAATCGCGTGCATGATCGGTGTGATGATATCGAGGTAGAAATCAATCGGTGAGAGCCCTTCTTCAAGGGCTTCACTCACAAGGCTTACCGATGTGTCCTTTTTGTTTTCGACCATGGCTTGTTCGAGTTTTTCTCTGAGTGCTTTCATGGTTTGTCCCTTCCTTCAGGTACTTTTGTCAACATGATGATTTATTCGTTTTCCTTGAGAAAGTGAATGACCTCTCTCAAGGCTCTTCTTCTGTGGGATATTTGTTCCTTCACTTCAGGCCCGAGCGTCGCAAGGGTCTGTGAGTGGCCTACAGGAATGAACACGCTGTCGTAACCGAACCCGTGTTCCCCTTCCTGAGTGGTGTGGATATAGCCGTGCAGCTCCCCTTCGAAACTGAACTCGCGGTCGTCTTTGAAAAGGAGGACCATCACGGTTTTGAAGGTCGCGAAACGGTAATCCTTGTCTTCCATTTTCTTAAGGAGAAGCTCGTTGTTATCTGCATCCTGCATGGAATCCGAATATCGCTTGGAATGAACTCCGGGTGCGCCATTAAGCGCATCGACTTCAAGTCCTGAATCATCGGACAGGACTGCGTACTCGGTAAGTCTTCTGACGGCATGCGCTTTGATGCGGGCATTTTCCTTAAGGGTTTTGCCCGTCTCTTCAATATCCGGCACATCGAAATCAAGCAAAGAATAGACTTCGTATCCAAGGGCCGTGAGTGGTGAGCGGATTTCTGAGATTTTGTCTTCGTTCTGGCTTGCTATGACAATTTTTTTCATAAACGCCTCCCATGGTGCCTGTTGGGTAATTTACATATATTCTATTTTATCATGAAATGAAAACATTCCAAAGTTAAAACGGCTTTGTGGGTGGTTTTTATTTCACAAAGACCCCCGTTATGATATAATGATTTTCAAAGGAGGGTGAAAAATGCCATTTAAAAAGCTTTTCAATTCCCTGGACAAGGGTATTGTACTGATATATGTATTCACCTTTGCACTCATACCGATTATACAACTGGGAGCCTTGGTCATTTTCCCTGATATCATCAACTCCGAGGCAAATCTGCAGTCTTTTTCCGCCGGGCTGAATCTTGTTTGGTATGCTGCACTCACATTGCTGCTTTTCCGGTTTGCAAGAATCTATCTATTCAAAAACCAGTGGCTTTATTTCAAGAAAAATCCGCGCCGGTCCTTTGGACTCGTTCTGCTTGGTGTCTTTTTGATGCTATCGATGAACATGTTCATCAATACCGCCTTCACAGTGCTTGATCTGAACCTTTCCAGTCAGAATCAGGAATCCCTTGAAACCCTGATGGACGGTAGGACGTTCGATCTCGTTGCTCTCATTATCTTTGCGGGCGTACTTGCACCCGTCGCTGAAGAAATCGTGTTCAGAAAAGGGCTTTACGGCCTTATCAACAAAAAATTCGGAAACCTTGCCGCTATCATCGGCAGTGGACTGCTTTTCGGGCTCGTTCATGTGACCGGAGAGCTCACCAACGTAATCAGTCTCGCACCTTACTTCGGGCTTGGCATCATCCTCGGGTTCATCTACTACTATTCTTCGAAGATGATATTCATACCGATTGCGGTACATGCCGTACTCAATATCTTTTCCATCATCAGTCTTCTATCTCTATAAACCAAAGGCAATCACCTGAGATGATTGCCTTTTTTTATTTACCAGTCAAGCTTTAGAAGGTTCAGATAGTATGACACATCATGATGATGATAATCAATATCGTCCATCTGAACTTGGTGGTCCATAAGCGCGGTATAAATTTCAATTTGATTATGAATCATTGCATAGAAAACCGGACGGTTGCCAAATATGTCTTTTTCATCGAGACTTTTGCCTTCTTTGATCAGCACAAAGGCCTTTTCAAAGTCTGCGTGTCTAAGGGACTTGCATAGTGGATGCGTCTGCATGGCAGTTGCCTTTTCAAGATCGCTTTCAAACCGCGTAAAAAGCATTTCTATGTCACCATAGTCATTGCCATAGTCCTTGGGGGTTTTCATAAACCCGTCGGCCCTGCTTGGCAGAAGGCCACGCTTGAGGTAATAAGCCACATGATCCGCCTTGCCTTTCTTGGCGGCGTGGTGGAGGGGCGTTTCCTTGTAGTCACTGAGGATGTAAAGGGGAACTTTATGATTCTCAAGTATCTCAACCATCTCAAACGAAGCGTGTTTCGCTGCTGCGTGGTGAAGGGTCTCTCTTTGGGTGTTTAGATGATGTGGGTTGACACCCGCTTTGACGAGGGTTTCAAAGACCTGTGGATTGTTGCTTTCAACGGCGTAAAAAAGACAGGTATTGCCAAACACATCGGTCTTTGAAAGGGAAGGCGGATCATTCAGAAACCTGTGGACGGTATCCAGTGAGCCTTTGCGTGACGCAGCCATGAGCGGTGTCACGCCTTTTTTGTTTTTGAGTTTCGCATCCGCGCCTGCATCAAGAAGCAAACCAACGACTTCTGAATTGCCTATGGACGCCGCTACATGCAGCGGAGTATCTCCATAGGTATTGCTTTCGTTTAAGGAGAGGTTGTTTGTGAATGCTTTTAAAACACGAAGGGCATTCTGGCGAACCGCGTAAAAAAGCAGGGATTGGTTTCTTGCGTCCCTGTACTTGAAATCCTGTATGTTCAGCTTTGAGGGGTCATCGTTTCGGATGGCATCAATCAGTTTGTCTGGTATGGATGTTTTATTCATAAGATCACCTTAAGGTAAGCGTACCACAAACACAAAAAAAATGCCATATCGCTATGGCATTTTTCGTGGTGTGAAAAATTATTATCTGACTGCTTCTTTTAGAACTTTTCCTGCTTTGAACGCTGGTGATTTCTGTGCAGGAATGGAGATTGATTCTCCAGTTCTTGGGTTGTGCCCTACACGAGGTTTTCTTTCCCTTACTTCGAAGGTTCCGAAACCAGTAAGTACAACTTTGTCACCTTTTTCAAGGGACTCCTGGATGGCATTAAGTGTTGCGCTCAATGCTGATTCTGCATCTTTTTTTGTAAGTCCTGAAGCGTCTGCAACTTTTGCTACTAATTCTGTCTTGTTCATGTTTTAAAACCCTCCTTATTTATTTGAACTAAGGTCATTATATCAACTGACTTGGCCCAATGCAAGGAAATACGGCCTTTTCAAGCGAAAAATAAGGGTTTTTTAATGATTTTAGGGTCTTTTTTCCTCTTTTGAGACTCTGCTGAGCAGGCGATCAAAGATTTGTTTTGGAGAAATTCTGTTGAAAACGATGTCATAAACTGCGTCTATGATAGGCGTATCAAGGTTTTTTTCCTGTGAAAGAAGGTAGGCCGCTTCCGCGCTTCTTGAGCCTTCTACGACCATGGTCATGGAATCGAGGACGGCGTTTAGATCCTTGCCTTTTCCGATTTTATAGCCTGCTTGGAAGTTTCTTGAATGTTCACTCGTACATGTCACAATCAAGTCTCCAATGCCTGAAAGCCCCATCAAGGTGTCTTTGGACGCACCAAGGGCTTTGTAAATTTGTCCCATTTCAATGAGACCACGAGTCATGAGAGCGGCAACGGCGTTGTCGCCGTGACCCTGACCGCGTGTGATGCCTGCGGCAAGGGCAAAGATGTTTTTAAGGGACCCTCCGAGTTCAACCCCCTGTATATCCGTGGACGAATAGACTCTGAAATAGGTGTTGTTGTGGAAGAGACTCTGAACAAAGCAAGCCGCGTCGTTGTTCTTTGAAGCGCTTGTGACAAGGGTCGTCATGCCCTTGATGACCTCTTCTGCGTGCGAAGGTCCGCTCAAGGTGACAAAGTCCTTGAAGTATTCATCAGGGATCATTTCTTCAAAAATCTGTGAAATTCTCAGGAACGTCTTTGGTTCCAGTCCCTTTGCCGCATTGATAAAGGTCTTCGCATTTTTAAGATGCGGAAGCAAGCTTTTGATTGCGGGTCTTATCACTTTTGTCGGAATGACAAAAAGCAAGATATCACTGTGATCAATGGCTTTGTCAATGTCCGTGGTGGCTTTGATGGTTTCAGGAATGTATTCGTTGAGCTGGATGCACACGTGAAGCGTGTTGATTTTTTCAACGATTTCTTCGTTTACGTCATACACAAGAACGTCGTGGCCATTGTCCGAGAGGACCTTGGAAAGTCCAAGTCCCCAGGATCCGCCACCAAATACACTGATATTCATATCAGTCACGTCTCCTTAATACGATATTGATGGGAGAACCTTCGAAACCGAAGGCTTTTCTTATCTGGTTTTGCATGTAGCGTTTGTAGGTAAAATGCATCCAGTCGATGTTGTTGACGAAAAGCACGAATGTTGGAGGACGGCTGGCAACCTGAGTGGCGTAGTAGACTTTGATGACGCCTCCGTTATGGCTTTTGGGCGGGTTGAGATGGACCGCGTCATTGATGACATCATTAAGGACACTGGTCTGTACGCGTTTGGTGTAGTTGTCAAAGACTCTGTTGATGACTGGATAAAGCGTACTGACTCTGGATTTGGTAAGGGCTGAAAGGTAAATGATGGGCGCATAGGTAAGAAACTGGAAATGGGCACGGATTTCGTCTTCCCATTTGTTCATGGTTCGGTTGTTTTTCTCGATGCTGTCCCATTTGTTCACGATGATGATGACCGCCTTGCCGGCTTCAAAAGCGTAGCCTGCGACCTTTTTGTCCTGTTCGATGATGCCGACTTCGGCATCGATCAGGACCAAGGCGATGTCACTGCGTTCAATCGCACTCATGGCTCTTAGGACACTGTATTTTTCTGCCTTTTCATAGACTTTTCCGCGTCTTCTGAGGCCTGCTGTGTCGATGATGGCGTACTCCTGGTCGTCTTTGGTAAATACTGAATCGATGGCGTCACGGGTGGTCCCTTCGATTTCACTGACGATGACCCGCTCTTCCCCAATCAGGGTGTTCATGAGCGTGCTTTTCCCAACATTCGGTCTTCCGATGAGGCAAAGACGGATGGTGTCTTCGTCGTATGGCTCTTCAGGCATTTCAGGGAAACTCTTGACGACTTCATCAAGCACATCTCCAAGGCCAATGCCGTGTGCGGCACTGACGGGGTAAGGATCCCCAAGGCCGAGTGCATAGAACTCATAAAGGGCATCCTTAAGAAGGACGTCATCGACCTTGTTGACGGCGAGAATAACTGGTTTTTCCGCTTTGTAAAGCATGCGGGCAACCATG